>JACPPM010000018.1 GCA_016191015.1 Acidobacteriota bacterium
CTTCCGAGCTCCTCTCAGGAAAGCAGGAAGGGAGGAATGCAGGAACGGTGCGGTCGTCTCGGACGATCCGGGTGGCTCGGAAGAACGCTCTCACGCTCCACGCTCCACGCTCTCACGCGCGGCGGAGACGCAACCTCTTTGGTTGCGGCTCCGCCTCGTTGGGGGAGGGATCTTCGCTTCTTCAGGGTCGGCCCGCGCTGCTGACAATCCAGGCTCAAGGCGGCCTCGCGGGAGCTCCCGTCGGTTCGCGAGGGAGCGGGCACGGGCATCACGCTTTGTCCGGGCCGGAAGCGCGCCCTCGAGCCAGCCCACTCCGGTCCCTTGAACTTTGAACTTTGAACTTTGAACTCCTATCCCATCTCGTGCGAATGAAACCTGATCCCGACCTTCTTGAGAAGATCGTAGGGCGGTTCACCCCCCGCGAAGATGAAGACGTACTGGTTCGGGATTTCGATTGGCCCCCGATGGGTTGTCAGCACTACTCGGTCAGCGAGAATCTCCTTGACCTGCGAGCCGAGCTCGATAGTGATGCGCTTGCGGTTTTCTTCGAGTCGCTGCCGATTCTGTTCCTTGAGTCGCGAGAGCTCCACCTGCCGATAGGAGAGTGTCACGCGGGAGCCGCGTTGGGCAGCGAGTGCGATCGCCGCCTCGACGGCCGAATCTCCCCCGCCGACGACGAGGACCTGACAGCCTTGATACGACTCGGCTTCGATCAGTTGGTAAGCCACTTTGGAGAGGTTTTCGCCGGGGACGCCGAGCTTGCGCGGTGTGCCTCGACGGCCGAGAGCGAGGACGACATGCAGCGCCTGAAGCTGGCGCCGTGACGTCACGACACTAAAATGCCCGTCGCACGGGCGGATGTCCGTCACCTTCTCTCCGGTCGAGATGGCGAGCTGTGTCTTCGTGATGATCTCCTCCCACAGCTCGAGGAGCGACTCCTTTGTTGTCTCGCGGAGCTTGAGTTTTCCCCAAAGCGGGAGATTGACAGGGGAGGTGAGCACGATCTTCCGCCGCGGGTATTGCAGAATCGTCCCGCCGATGTCTCCTTGCTCGATGATCTCGTAGCGCAAACCCAGGTGCATTGCGGTCAATCCCGCCGCCAGCCCGGCTGGTCCGGCCCCGATGATCGCCAGGTCAAGGCAGCCCCCGTCCCGTCCTACTCGTTCCGCGATCTGCTCGACGACGCGGACCCCTTGCGTGACTGCATTCTTGATGAGTGCCAGGCCGCCGAGCTCGCCCGCGATGAAGATCCCAGGGACGTTTGTCTCATTGGAGTCATCGAGAACCGGGATATCGGCGGTCATTCCCGGCTTGGCGGCCGCAAGCGTGATGGCGCCCACCGGGCATTGGTCGGCGCATAGTCCGTGACCCACGCACTTGGAGGGATGGACGAGAGTCGAGCGACCGCTGATCAGCTCGAGCACATCGCCCTCGGGACATGCGCGCACGCAGGATCCGCATCCAATGCAGCTCAGCACGTCGATCTGTGGATGCATGATCGAACCAAACACAACCTTCGTCGACTCCGTGTGAACCAGCCTGGCCCGAGCCTTGCGTTCACGCGCTCGATACCGTAGGAAATAGGGGAGAATTGTGAGAGTGCACAGGGCGGTTCCGATCGCCAGTGTGATCAGTCCGCTCATACATCACCCGGGTCCAAAGCGCCGGAGCGGGACTTGCTCGGCCGCGAGACCGGCCGGTGAGCAATGACCTTGGACTTCGGACGGTGAACTGCCGTCATCGATCAGTCTGCTCCCGTCTCCACATGCCTCACTAATCTTACACCGCATTCGCCCTGTTCGGAGGGGTAAACATGGCACGCAGGTTGCATAACCAAGGAGTTGTGGACAGTCTGGCGAGGAGAATGATGGGGTGACCCGGACATGGAGTGTTCGACAAGTGCTCACCGACTACACACGGAGCCGTACTGGTGAGATGGTGGTCGTTGCACTTCTCCGGGCTCCCCGTCATTCTCCTCGCCCCCAGGACAACGGCTCGACAGAGAGGAGAGGAAATGATCACGGGATTTCTGTTGTTGGGCATGCTTGCAGGGCCGATGGGTGGCGGGGGCTCGACGGCGACGGGTACGGGATGGTGGAGGGATGAGAGGATGATCGCCGATCTAAACCTCGCGCCTGAGCAGGCTCAGAGAATCGAACGGATGTTCTTCGAACATCGGAAGTCGACCATCGACCTCCGGGCAGAAATGGAGAAGAACCAGATCGACCTGGAATCGCTCATGGCGGCGACCCAGCTCGATGAAGCGAGAATCAGCTCGCAGGTCGATAGCGTCGATGCTGCCAGAGCCAGGCTCCACAAGGCCGAGGTCATGATGACGATCGGGATACGCAAGATCCTGACGCCCGAGCAGTGGAGGAAGGTCGAGTCGCGGCGCCCGGGCGGGCCCGGGGGAGCTGCGGGCATGAGGCCCCCGATGGGGATGCAGCAGCGACCGGGTGGGCGGATGGGAATGCGCCCTCCGGGTGGTTCGCCGCCGCAGCAGCAGCAACGCCCGCCTGCCTGGCGGCCATGGGAAAGGTCGGGACAGGCTCCGGGTCGTCCCGGAGGTTCGGAACCGGAGGACTGAGCACAAAGTTCCAAGCTCAAAGTTTCACGACGGAGCGACTGGTGCTGGACGGAGCGGCCCTGCATCGCGGCAATCCCATCCAGCAACCACGGTGCTCTTCTGGCCGATGCCCGCGTTCTCGCGGTCGAATCTCAGCCCCTCCAGGGAAGGATGAGCTCCGCGCATTGAACCTGCATTCGGTTGGCTGAGGCTGAACGTACCCGGGCGCCGAAATATTTCTCGCCACCGGACTCAAGGTTTTCCCGGATAGTGCCGATACTTTTGCTGTGCGAGGATGGAGTGTGTCCGGGTGTAGGACGGGCCGTCGCTTGGTGAACGGGTGCTGATGGAGCGTCGTGCGATGGCAGCACTCGGGGATTGCGTTGACCGCTCGCGAGGTCCGCGGGTCCGAAGGGGATTCCGACGGAGTGCCTCGCCTCGACTTTTCTTACATGACAATCGACCGCCGTCTGCAGAAGAAATCATTAACCACATTGACATTTAGCTTCCGGCCCTCTATGCTGTTGATCATAATGGCTGCCTCGAAGCTACGATCGAGGAATCAGGGCTGGACCCCCGAACGATGCGCGGCGAGCCGCTCGCCGCCCGGCGCGGGCGGAAGCCTCTTACGCTCGGTTCGATTTCATAAGATATTCATAAGAAACGAGAGAGGAGAATAGATGACTCATACCAAGCGCCTCATTCAGTTGGTGATTCTCCTTGGCGCGAGCCTCCTCGTGGTTGTAGCGCTCAGGGCCGCACAGAGCGGTCCCCCCGAAGGGACAGCCTATGCCGGCGCCGATGCGTGTGCTACCTGCCACGAAGAGAAGGCGATGGCGCTGAAGGAGACACCTCACGGTCAAAAGGGATTCGACATGCGTTCGGAGCACGGGTGCGAGACCTGTCATGGAGCGGGCACAGCGCACGTCGATGGTGAGGGCGATACATCGAAGATCGTCCAGTTCGGTACGATGAGTACCACCGAGGCATCAGCGGTTTGCCTCCAGTGCCACGAGAACGGACCCCAGACGAACTGGGTCGGCAGCGTGCACGAATCGCGCGACGTCGGCTGTATCGACTGCCACTCGATTCACAGCGCGAAGTCCCAGAACAGTCAGCTCAAGACCGCCAAGATCGAGGACACATGCAATCGCTGCCACAGCGCGATCAAGGGGCAGCTCATGCGGACATCACATCATCCCATCCGCGAGGGGCTCGTCACCTGCGATGACTGCCACAATCCGCACGGTTCCAACACACCGAAGTTGATTTCGGCCGAGACGGTCAACGACAAGTGCTACGAGTGCCACACCGAGAAACGCGGACCGTATCTTTGGGATCATCCGCCGGTGCGCGAGAACTGTCTGAGCTGTCACACGCCGCATGGCTCGAACCACCCGAAGCTGACGGTTGCGAAGCGTCCGTGGCTCTGTCAGCGCTGTCACGCTGACACACGGCACCCCGGGACGCTCTACGATGCACAGGGTGTCGACACTTCCGACCGGGTTTTCGACAGGTCCTGTTCGAACTGCCACCTAACCCTGCATGGGTCCAACCACCCATCGGGCAAGACGTTCCTGCGGTAGGGAAGAGGCAAGGAGGATATGACAATGAGAAAACTATTCGTACCAGCTCTCCTTGTGGCGATGGCTCTGCCGGTCCTGGCCGACGAGGGCGACGACAACGTCCAGACGGATGTTTCGGTTGCCACGGCTGTCGGGACGGTGAGCGTGGACAAGGATTCTTCTAAGGCCGAGGAATACGGCGAGGTCCCCGAAGGCTTCTACATCAAGAAGTTCGGCGTGGGGTTCGACTGGAAAGACTCCGGCCGGCATATGAATCTGTGGGGCAAGAACGTTCGCCTTAACAACGCCCAGTACGGCTTCGCCTATGAACAGGAGGGGAAGTACAAGCTCACGATCGACTACGGCAAGGTCCCCCATCTATTCTCGAAGGACGCCGTGTCTATCTGGACCGAAACGGCTCCGGGTGTCTGGAGAATTCCTGACAGTATCCAAACGGCCATCCAGGGTCTCAACGATGTTCCGAACACCGATCCCACGTACCAAGCGGGCCTGCTCAAACAGAGGCTCTTCGTTGCGAACATGATCAAGGACGCCGATCAGGTGTCGCTCAGCCTGATGCGCGATCGCGGCAAGGTCGGGTTCACCTACTCGATGAATACGGCATGGAAGTACGGCTTCGAATACTTCCAGGAAAAGCGAGACGGGCGTCGTCCGTTCGGGACAGCGTTCGGATTCAGTTGGGCGACCGAGCTGCCTGAGGAGATCGACTATACGACTCAGCGGCTCCATGCGGGCCTCGAATACAGCAAGAGCGGCACGACTTTCGCGGCCGCCTATGATGTTTCGCTGTTCCGCAATGGACTCGATTCGATGACCTGGGACAACCCGCTCCGAATCACGGATCGCACATATTCGGCCGCTTATAGCAACGGTGACGGAACATCGCAGGGCCGAGTAGCTCTTCCGCCGGACAACAACGGTCATACGCTGAGCTTCGCAGCGGCGAAAAACATAGGTCAATCACGCCTCACTGGCAGCTTCGCCTACACGCTGTGGACCGACGATGTGAAGCTCCTTCCTTTCACGATCAACACAGCCATCACCGCTGATCTGCCGCAATCAAGCTGGAAGGGCAAGATGCAGAATCTGTCGGCCAATCTCGGCTACACGGCCCACTTCGGCAACGGAAATTTCACGGCCAGATATCGGCTGTATGATCGCAAGAACAAGGGCGATCATTTCGAGTCCGAGCACTACGTGCGATTCGATCAGGTTTTGGAAGATGTGCCAATCGAGTTCGAACCCTGGGCATATAAGAACCAGAACTTCGACCTGGACTTCGGGTACAACCTCGGCGCGAGCCTGAACTGGCATGCAGTGTACTCGTTCAATTCAATGGACCGTGAACACCGCGACGTGAAGAAAGCGAACACCCATTCGTTCAAGACAAGCATCGACTCGCGAGGCCTGGACTGGGCCACCTTCCGTCTCTCGTACCAGTACTCTCAGCGCCGGTTCGATGAGTACGATCTGGAAGGCACCTACGCCGTTGTCCAGTTGCTCCGTTATGACGAAGCGAACCTGAACCAGAACCTCCTGAAGGCGAACGTGGAGCTGGCCCCGGGCGACAAGACGACGATCGGTCTCACCATCGGCTACGGCAAGGACGAGTACCCTGATTCGAAGTTCGGACTGCAGGAAGGCAAGACCTTCGACGTAGGCGTCGATCTGTCGTACGACATAGCTGAACGCAGCTCGCTCGGTCTCTACTTCGACCACAATCAGCTCAATGCCTTCCAGCGCTCACGCCAGAGCGGCTCGACGCCCTCAACCGATCCAAACGCCGACTGGACGGCTGACATGACGGACACGATAGACACGGTCGGGTTCAACTTCAACACGGATCTGAAGAAGGACCGTGTGGGCTGGAACATTGACCTGAGCTATGCCCAGGCTGATGGCGACGGTGACCTGTTCAGCCCGCCGGGCGGCACGCCGGATATCGCGAGGAGCCTGCCGAATGTTGACGAGACGAAGCTCATCTCAGCCAAAACCGGCCTCAACTTCAAACTCTTCAAGGGGGCGAAGATGGGCGTCGGGTACTGGTTCCAGAAGTACGAGATCGACGACTATATCGAGAACGAGCTCCGGGCCGACTATGTGACCCCTGTTCCCGGCCCGAATCCTCCGTTCGCGCTCACGAGCCCCGGTATGATCGCACTGAACGCAGCGATGCCCGACTACACGTACCACGTGGCATGGGTCAGCCTTTCGTACCTGTGGTAGGACTCAACACGCTCGACTAGACTTTGGCTCAACGGCCCCGAGGCGCACCGCCCCGGGGCCGTCTTTTTTCTTGCTAGCCCCGCTCAAGAGCGCCTGACGGCGACGAGCGACCGGTCCCTATTTGCGCGGTGGCTGCAGGGGCCGCACTTCCACGAGGCTCGTCAAGCTCCCCGAATTCGTGCTGATGACGTCCCAGACGATCTGCGCGACGTCGCCTGCCGGGACCTTCCAGGAAGCCGGCGACTCCCCGCCGAAGCCCGTGTCGACTGAACCGGGAAGTACGGCTGTCACCCGAATACCGTTGTAACGTTCCTCGAGCATCAGACATTCGCTCATCGCCAGCAATCCGAACTTGCTCGCGCAGTACGCGGCCCCGCCCTTGAAGGTGTTCTTCGAAGCCAGCGAACCGATATTCACAATGTGCCCACCGGCAGCTTGTGAGCGCATGCGAGGGAGGGCAGCCCGGCACATGAAAAACAGCGAATAAAGATTCGTCTCGATGACGTCCCGGATCTCGCTCTCCTCCAACTCTGCGACGGGAGCAAAACGCCCTATCCCTGCATTGTTCACGAGGACGTCAAGCCGGCCAAACCTGTCCTCTGCGCCTGCCACCAGCCGCTCGCACTCGCTCCTCTTCCTCACGTCCGTCTGCACCGCGAGCAGGTCTTTCCCCTGTCGTTCGAACTGTGCGGCCATTTCGGTCAGCGCGCGCGAATCACGGCCTGCGGCAACAACTCTGATTCCCCCCTGGGCGAACAGCTCCGCGATCGCACGGCCGATCCCCCGCGTCGCGCCCGTGATAATCGCAACGCGTGATTCTTCACTCATCTGCTTGTTGACATTATAGCAAGCCCGCCTGAGGCGGAGCCCGCCATGTGGTATAAAGGGATCTCGCAGGGAGGAGGCAGCCATCAGTACTACAGGCAATAAGTTCGCGGAGCTCGTGGAGATCATGGACCGTTTGAGGGATGAGAACGGATGTCCGTGGGACCGCGAGCAGACGCTCGACAACATGAAGACCTACATCCTCGAGGAAGTGTACGAGGTTCTGGAGACGATCGATGCGCGTGAGCACGAGAAGCTGCGGGAAGAGATGGGAGATCTCCTGTTTCAGATCGTTTTCATCTGCCGCCTGATGAAGGAAGAATCCAAGTTCGATATCGAGGGTGTCATCGATGGGATCGCCACCAAGATGAGGCGTCGACATCCGCACGTTTTCGGCGAATCAGACGCGAAGACATCGGCGGATGTGCTGGAGCAGTGGGAGGCGATCAAGGCCAAGGAAAAGGATTCAGACTCGATCTTCCACGATCTGGAAAAGGCCGGGCCGGCCCTGCTGACCAGCCACCACATCGGGTCGAAGGCGAGCAGGGTCGGGTTCGACTGGCCCTCTGCGCAGTCGGTGCTGGAGAAACTGAAGGAAGAGATCGCCGAGCTCGAGGCCGAGCTCAGCAGACCGGATGGGCGAGTCGCCGAAGAGGTCGGAGACCTGCTCTTCGCCACGAGTAATCTTGCTCGCCTGGCAGGCGTAGACCCGGAAGATGCGCTGCGCCGTGCCAACCTCAAGTTCGTCCGTCGATTCAAATGGATCGAAGACCGCCTCCGCGACATCGGCGAGAAGCCTCGGCGCGAGATTGTGGACCAGATGGAAGAGCTCTGGGGTCAGGCCAAGAAGGAGCTGGGACCCGGTTAGCGTCTGGTGAAATAGATCTGCTCGGGGACGGCGCTGGCGTAGGGTGGCGCCGGGTTTGGCAGGCGTGTGAGCTGCTCCGGTGAGTATCGGTGTCCGAAGAGGAACTCTGCATAGGACGTCTCGAGGAGGAGGTTTTCGGCGGCTGCCGGTCCGTAGCGTCCGGCCTCGTACAGCTCGTTCCGGCACCTCACGTGCGACATGGCCTCTTTTCTAATCACGGATCGCGGCGGCCATGCCATGCCCGTACGCACGGTCAGATACGTAACCTGATGTGCCGATTCCCCGTATCCCGAGTGCACCTGCCAGACGAAGAGTCCCGCGGCGGTCGCGAGCGCTCCAAGCCCTGCCATCGCCCAACGCGTGAGCAGGGGGGTCCGACGACTCGTGGCGGAGGGCAGGAGCCAAACGGCTATCGCCGCGCCAAGGGCCGCGAACAAGACGTCTTCGCCCACGTCTTTGATCTCGCCCGCGCGGCCCGGCCAGATCCACTGGAAGAACTCGTCAGCGAGAGCGACAAGGCCACTAAACGCGACGCTCCCCGCGTAGCTGGGCTGGAAGGAGGGAGGTGCAAGAGCAATGTAGAGGTAGCCGAGCAGGCCGTACTCGTAGAGGTGAAGCATCTCCTGGAAGGTGAGATGGAGGGCGAACATCGAGCCTTGGATCGCGATGGCACTCGAAGCCAAAAGGAGCAGTTGGCGGCGTCCGAGGCCGGCTTTCCACAGCGCGAGGCCCGCGCATGCCGGGGCGATCACGAGAGCTGCCCGCACAATCAGGGTGCTGGCCGAGGGCAGGGCTTGGTGGGCAGTGGCGATGAGCGGCACGAGGCCCGCGATGACGAGGGCGCATGCCGCGAGAGTCAGCCGTCTCCGGTCCAGCCATCCACCCAGCCTCCATGTGATGTATGACAGCAGCCCTGATCCGGCGGCATCCGCAATCCAATCCGAGAGCGATGGATCGCGCCCGGGAACGAAGGACTGGTGGAATTCATCGGTCATACCATAGAACGCACCGAGAAGCGCCGCGCCCAAGACTCCTCGGACGCCTCCGTCCAACGCGCGGTATAGGAGGAATCCGAGGATCCCATAGACGCTGAAATGGAGCAGGTAGTCGGGTATCGGCAACTCCGACGGGCCGCCAGGCATGGCCGAGAGCATGAATATGGCGGCCATCCAGGCCACCACCGGCCCCCACCGCCGGATCAACTCCGGAGTTCGCACCACTCAAGCCCGACGTGCGGTGCCCACCGCGCGCTGAGTGTCCCCTAACGCGGCGGAGCCGCAACCAAAAAGGCAAGACCCGAGCACGCTGCAAGACCCTCCCGAGCACCTCTCAGGAAAGCAGGAAGTTAGGAAGGCAGGAAGGGGTCTGTTCGATGCCACCCTGCGCTCCGGAGATGACTGCTCCGTTCCTGCATTCCTCCCTTCCTGCTTTCCTGAGAGGGGGTTCGGAGGATCTCGCCCTCTCGA
>JACPPM010000066.1 GCA_016191015.1 Acidobacteriota bacterium
GTTGCTCGTCGGTTGAATGCTGGAAGAATCTGCGTAATCTGCGCGGAAATCTGCGCCATCTGCGGGTTCGCACGGAACGGCCTCGCCCGAGTCGGCGCCTCGACTTTGACGCAGCCCTGAGCTGACAGCTAACGGCTAAAGACTAATGGCTATTCCCGTGTTATAATGACGTGTTTTTGCCGTGGAAGCGATACGGACAAAAAAAATGAGGAGAACTTGATGACAAAGTGGCGATTTGACACCAACGCGGTTCATAGCGGGCACACGGGATTCCATCCGGATTCGATGTCGGTCCCGATCTACCAGAGCGTGGCGTACCCGTTCGAGGATGCGGCCGAGGCGGCTGAGATCTTCGCGGCGACGAAGCCCGGATACACGTATGGCCGCTGGGACAATCCGACTGTCGAAGTGTTCGAGAAGCGTCTCGCTGCGCTCGAGGGAGCCGAGGCCGCCATCGCCACATCATCCGGCATGGCCGCAATCTTTCTTCTCGCCCACCATCTTGCCGAAGCCGGTGATGAGATCGTGTCTTCAAATAGGGTCTACGGCGGTACGTTTTGCCTCTTCGAGACCGGCCTCAAGCGGATGGGCGTCAAGGTCAACTGGGTCACCAACCCCGAATCCATAGAAGCCTGGCAGGCCGCTATCACACCCCGGACCCGCTTCCTTTTTGTCGAAAGCCCGAGCAACCCGGGGCTCTTCATCGCCGATCTCCGCAAGCTCTCGCAGTTGGCCAAGTCCCTGCGCCTGCCCCTGGTCGTCGACAACACGATCTGCACTCCCGCCCTTCAGCGCCCGATCGAGCTGGGCGCCGACATGGTCGTCCATTCGACGACCAAGTACATCTGCGGCAACGCATCGAGCCTCGGCGGGATCATCGCCGGCTCGAAGGAGCTCGTCGACGGAATCCGGAAAGGTCCCATGCGCTACATCGGGCCGTCCATGAGCCCGTTCAACGCATGGCTCAACCTGAGTGGTCTCGAGGATCTCTCACTCCGAATGGAGCGGCACTGCCAGAGTGCCCTGACGCTCGCCAACTACCTCCACGACCACCCGCTGGTTGAATCGGTCAACTACCCCGGGCTCCGCGATAATCACTACTACGACCTCGCCCGCTCTCAGATGAAAGGCTGCAGCTCGCTCATGTCTTTCGTCGTCAAGGGGACTTTCCAGGACGCCGTCGCCGTGATCAACGCTCTCGAGCTCTGGGTGCTCGCGACACACCTCGGGACATGCAAGACCATCGTCACTCACCCCGCATCGACGACGCATTCGGGAATGGGCGAAGAGGAGCTCCGCAAGGCCGGCATCCCGCCCACGATGATCCGCGTTTCCGTGGGCCTCGAAGATCCCGCCGACATCATCGCGGACATTCAACAGGCGCTCGCCAAGGTTGAGAGCAACCTCACCTCTCGCAGGGAACGCAAGCTGGTGGAGCCGGTCGCACAGTCGTAAGTGGGAGGGTGTGAGAGTGGGAGTGTGAGAGAGTGAGACCGAGCACACTCGCGTCATCCCCGCCCTCGGATCTGCGGTCCGTGTGGGCTAGTCTGACCGGCTGATCGAAACCTCCCCCTTCCCGTCATCCTGAGGAGCCGGTCGAAGACCGGCGACGAAGGATCTCCCGGGCACTCGGGATAATTGTAGGAGATCCTTCGCTTCGCTCAGGATGACATTTGCGCGGCCGCGGGGGGCAGCCGAGCCGTTTCTTTCAACCTGGTTAAATGATACAATTGTGGGGACGGGCGTAGACTAGCCCGTAAGACGGTTGCGCCGGCGCCGGCCTTGACGCTCCGGGCGCCGGCTTCGCGGGAGAACAAAGCCTCGCAGAAAGGAGGGAAACATGTGGTTCGGAGTGCCGAAGGAAGGCGGAGAAGGACCGCAGGCGGACGAGAAGCGGGTCGGCCTCACGCCTGCAGGGATCAGAGATCTGGTTGAGGAAGGCGGGCAGGTGGTGATCGAGAGCGGCGCAGGAGCTGCGGCGGGCTTCTCGGACGACGAGTACAGGGGTGTGGGGGCACACGTCGTGTACTCGCACGAAGAGGTGTTTGGCCGGGCTGAGATGGTCGTCAAGATCGGCCGGCCATCCATGCACGAGATGGAGCTCATGCAGCCTGAGTGCGCGATCCTGGCGTTCTGGCATCTGGCAGCAGCGACCAATGCCTACCTGGCGCAGATCGCATCGCACGACCTGACGGCAATCGGGTGCGAGATCATCCAGGAGGACGACGGCTCTCTGCCCGTCCTCAAGATCTCCTCCGAGATCACGGGAAAGATGGCCCCGCAAATTGCCGGCCGTCTGCTCGAGTCCGGTTCGGGCGGCGCCGGAATTCTCCTAGGGGGAGCACCGGGCATTCCGCCCGCGGACGTGGTGATCATCGGCGGCGGCAACCTCGGATTTCACGCATCCCGAGCGTTCCTGGGGCTCGGCTGCAGCGTGTACGTCCTCGACATCGATCACAGCAAGCTGGAAGCGGTTGACCGGCACCTGAGCGGGCAGGTGATCACGGCCCATGCGACGCACGAGAACATCGAGAAGTTCACGGCGTTTGCCGATGTGCTGGTCGGCGCTGTGCTCGTCACCGGGGAGGTGGCTCCCATCGTCGTGACTCGGTCGATGGTTCAGAAAATGCGTTCGGGCAGCGTCATCCTCGATTTCTCATTCGATCAGGGCGGATGTGTCGAGACCACGAGGCTCCAGGGGCCGGCGGGTGGCGTCTTTGTGCGCGACGGCATCCTCCATTTCGCGATCCCGAACTGCCCGTCGTTGGTCGCTCGCACGGCGAGCCAGGCGCTGACCTATTCGCTCCTCCCCTTCCTCGAAACCATACAGCGCAGAGGGCTGCGGGAGACTCTCCTCCTCCGTTCAGACCTGCGCCGCGGCTGCTATGGCTACCGGGGGCGGCTGGTGAGCAGCCATATAACAAAGGAACCGGCAGACATCACGCGGCTGCTCGTGGAGGGATGAATCATGGCATGGATCAACGACTACCGCGCCAAACTGTGCAGTGCCGAGGAAGCCGTCGCGCACGTGAAGTCCGAGAGCTGGGTCATGCTGAGCGGCAACGCCGCGGCCCCCTACACGCTCATGGATGCACTTGCCGCACGCGCGAACGACCTCACAAACGTCACGCTTTCACATGTCCTGCTGCTCGGCGAGGATCCCCTGACTCGGCCCGGCATGGAAGGGGCGTTTCATCATAACTCGCTCTTCGTCGGCCCAGCCGACAGAGCGTCGGTCAACGACGGCCGGTCATCATACGTCCCGATTCATCTCCACATGATCCCGAAGGCGATTCGGAGCGGAGCGTGCCGGGTCGATGTCGCGATCGTCCAGTGCTCGCCCCCCGACGAGCACGGCTTCATGAGCCTCGGTGTCGAGGTGATGGCCACGAAGGCCGCTGTCGAGATGGCGAAGAAGGTGATCGTGCAGGTCGACGACAGAATGCCCAGAGTGCACGGCGACTCGTTCCTCCACGTCAGCGCAGTCCACCACATTGTCGAAGCGTCGCGGGAGCTGCCGGAGCTCCAGTCCAAGGAGGCCACCGAGGTCGAGAAGAAGATCGGGGCATTCATTGCCAACATGATCCCGGACGGCGCCACCTTGCAGCTCGGCATCGGCGGCATCCCCGACGCCGTCCTCTCGCTCCTCAAAGGCAAACGCGATCTCGGCATCCACACCGAGATGATCTCCGACGGCCTGATGCGCGCCATGGAACAGGGGATCATCACCGGCACCAAGAAGACCTTGCATCCCGGCAAGGTCGTCGGAACCTTTATCCTGGGCTCGCGCGCCCTCTACGACTTCGTCGACGATAACCCCTTGTTCGAGCTGCACCCTGTCGACTACACCAACGATCCGTTCGTCGTCGCCAAGAACGACACCATGATCGCCATCAACTCGGCTCTCGAAGTCGACCTCACAGGCCAGGTCTGCTCGGATTCGATCGGCACCTATATCTACAGCGGTTTCGGCGGGCAGCTCGACTTCATCCGCGGGAGCGCGGCGAGCAAGGGCGGCAAGCCCATCATCGCCATTCCCGCCACGGCGAAGGGAGGCAAGCTCTCACGAGTCGTCCCCGCCTTGAAGCTCGGATCCGGCGTCGTCACGACGCGAGCCGACGTCCACTACGTCGTCACGGAATTCGGCGTCGCCGAGATCTGGGGCAAGAACTTGCAGCAGCGCGCAAAGGCGCTGATCAATATCGCGCATCCGGATTTCCGCGAGACACTCGAACGGGAGGCACGGCAGCGGCACCTGATCACGTGACCGGCTCGGGGTTTCAACGTCGCGGCAGAGCTCCGGATAACCGCAGATTTCACAGATTGCACAGATTCCACTCAGCACAGATCTCGATGACACCGATGCACGGCGGCCGAATCTGCGAAATCTGCGCAGTCTGCGGTTGCATCTGGATCGAACTCGCCCGAGCCGGCATCTCGGCCATGCCGCGCGCCTGCCCCGTATTCTCTACGGTCGTGGCGAAACCGGCGAGGGCTGCTCTCCCGACCCGGTTCCTGCCGTCGCCTCCCGGCGCAGCGCACCGTAATCACGGTCGAGAAGCGGGTTCATTGCGAAGGCGCGATCGAATCCATCTCGCGCCCGTGTCAGGACACTCAGGCGCGAGGCCGGATCTCGCGTGACCCGAGCTTCCATCACGCTGAGGGACGCATCCACGGCCAGCGCCTCGGCCAGTCTTGGGTTGATCGCGAGCGCGCGCGCGGCCATCTCGCGGCCGGTCTTGATCTCATCGACCGGCGGAGTCGATCTGCCGAGCCGCCATTGGGCGGAGGTGAGGTTCAGGAGGGCGCACACGAGGTACGTCGGTGCATCGCCCGGGTTGCCCGCCAGCAGCGCGTCGAGGGCGCTCTGGGCGCGGCGAAGAGGCACCTCGGGCGTCTGGCCTCGGAGCAGCAGCCACCGCGCCCGGAGTATCTCGGCGAGCGCCAGGTGCTGGTGGGCGAGGATCATTGTAGGGTCGACCGCGATGGCTGTAGCGATCAATCGGAGCGCTTCTTCCAGATCTGTCGTTGGCGAACGGCCGTCGCGGAGCCGGGACCGTGCGCGGTAGATGCGTGTGATGGCCGCGTCGTCGAGCGCCGTCGGGTCGGTGGGGTCGAAGGACAGCTCAGCCGCGCACTCGTCGATGGCTCTCGCGAACGATGCATCGCATGGGAGCCGGGCGAGGGACTCGTACTCGCCGCGAAGACGGAAGATCTGACTGAGGTTGCTATGGGGCATGGCATTGTCTGAGTTGATCCGCAGGGCCTCTTCGCAGCTCGCGACCCCCTCGTCGAAGGCGGGGCGCGGGTCCCCACCAATCGACAGGGCGTACATCCCGCGGCCCATGTTGGTGTTGCAGAGGTTATTGTGAGCGACGTGAAAAGTGGGATTGAGGGACTTCGCACGCTCGTAGGATCGCTCTGCATCGTCCAGGGCCCGGGTGGGATCCATTCCATGCTCGTGTTCGTATTGGGCCTGCGCCAGATAGGTGTTCCCCAGATTCAGGTTCGCGTGAGCCGATTCGGGAGACATCTCGGCGCCTTTCTTGAGAAGCCGGGCGGATTTCGCAATCGATGCCAGCGGATCCTGCCCCCGGGATATCTCGTAAAACGCCCGATCCTGGTAGACAAGCCCCAGATTCGTGTGCCCCTCGACGGAGTTGGAATCGAGCTGGATCGCCTTCCTGTAGGCCTCGGCCGCGCTCTCTAGCGATGCTTGGAAATCCAACCCGCGAGTCACTTCGTACTCCGCGCGCATCAGCAGCGAGTTGCCGAGATAAAGAAAAGCCTCGAGGTACGTAGGGCGCAGCCGAATGGCCTCCCGAGCCGATTCCGCAGCCAGTGTCAGCGCCTCGATCGGATCTTCGCCATGCCCCTTCTGATACTCCCCCAATCGCCAATGTATTTCGGATCTCCGCAGGTGCGCCTCCGGTCGATCAGGATCTGCCGCCAGCGCGGCATCACAGGCTTGGAGGGCGCTGGTCAGATGGGCGGACTGGTCGCCGGTCCGGCCATACAGGTCCATCTCCAGCATCTCGGACCAGAGACCGGCGACGCATTCATGGAGGCGCGGATCACTCTCGCCGAGGCGGGACGCAGCCGCATAGGCTGTCTCGGCGAGCCCGAATTCCGCCAACGCCTCGCCATCGCCCCGGTCGCGCAGCTCGCGCGCTCGCGCCACGTGCACGTCCCCCTCGAGGATCTTCGCCTCATACATCGCCGGCATCTCCGCAAAAGAAAGCGATGCACTCCTCAACGCCTCTTCGTATCTCTTCTCGTAGAGCGCCACCAGACCGGCGACATATACTCCCGACGGCCCTTCGCGGCCACCGCCCTTGGTGAGATACGCAACTGCCGGATCCCGCAGCGACTGCTCGAGCTGCCGAATGCGTGCCGCTCTCTCGGCCTCACCCTGAATCCTCCGCGCCGAGTCAAGCTGATCGCTGTAGAGAGCGCCGAGCGCCAGGCCGAGGGCCGATGCCACATCCGCGGTCTGGAACCCATGCTCCCAGGCCTGCTCCAGGTGCTGCCGCGCCGACTCATGCCGGCCCAGCGCAATCTCGCCCCGGCCGAGAGCATAGTGACCGGGACCGTTGGCGATATCCCCTAGCCGCCTCATGCGCTCACCGATGCTCTCCATCATCCTCGACACGATGGCTTTCTCCCGGCGGGTATCATGGAGCGGCAGGAGGTAGGCCTCCCGCATGATGGCTTGTATGCCGGCGACCTCCTGGCCGAAGACTTGAGCGATCCGCGTCTCCTCAGCAGCTCGCCACTGCGCCCGGAGGGCCACCACGCCGACTACCGCGAGCACGATGAGAGCCGCCGTCGAGACGATCACGATGGCGCGGTGCTTGCGCACCTTCTTCATCGTCCGGTAGGTCCAGGAAGCGCGCCGGGCGAAGATCGGCTCCCCGTCAAGGAACCGCATGAGCTCTTCCGCGACCTGTTGCGCCGAGTCGTATCGCCGGGAGCGGTCCTTCTCGAGGCACTTCAGGACGATCGTGTCCAGGTCCAACGGGAGGGTTCTATCGACGTCTCTCGGTGGAGGCGGATCGTCTCGGATGAGCTTGATCATGATCTCGACGCCGCTGGGTCCGTCAAATGGAGGCCATCCGATCAGGACATGATAGAGCGTTGCGCCCAGCCCATAGACATCGGTCCGGCTGTCCATGAGGTCGCGCTGCCCCTGAGCCTGCTCCGGCGCCATGTACGCAGGCGTGCCCAGTGTGTGTCCTGTCGTGGTCATGCTCGGGCCGCCGAGCTCTCGAGCGAGACCGAAGTCCATCACGTACGGCTTCCATCCCGAGCCCGGCACCCGCTCAACCATGATGTTGCCCGGCTTGAGATCCCGGTGGATCAGGCCGAGAGTGTGAGCGGCGTGGACTCCCCGCGCCACATCGGCCATCACCCGAGCCTTCTCGCGAAGGCTCATCTCAGCCGCGGCGTCGGTCAGCGTCCTTCCCTCGATCAGTTGCATCACGATGTAGGGGCGCCCGTCGAGCTCTCCTGCCTCGAACACGCGGCACACATTCTCGTGCTCCACTCGCGCCTGAAGCCTCGCCTCTTGCAAGAAGCGCCCGGCCAGACGCGGATCGTCCCCGTAGAGAAACTTGATCGCGACGCTGCGACGGAGCAGAGGATCGTAGGCGCGATAGACCTCCCCCATTCCTCCCTGCCCAAGGAGATGCCCGATTTGATAGTCCCCGCAGCGCGATCCGGTGAGTGTGCCCAGCGAGCGGGCCAGCGGCCCCGCGACGAAGTGCGTGTCGGCGCTGGAGGCCGGCTCTGTCGTGGCGCTTCCAACCGCGGCCGTCCTGTCTAGCCGGGCCGCCTCAGAGTCCAATTCGGCTTCGATCTGGCGCACCGCATCAGCGTCGAGCCCGCCGACTCCGAGGAGAGACCCGAGACGGTGCCCGTACCGATTCTGCTCTCTCTCCAGCAGCGCGAGACCCTCGGGATGCACGAGACCTTTGGCCACGGCCTTCTGCAGGATCTCATCTTCTCGTGCGCGATCCATCGCCGGAGTCCTCAGTCAGCCATCACACGAGCTCGCGAATTTGGACAGTCGCGGCCACGGGTGGACATCGCACCCCAATGACCGCTTCCACACGCGGCAGCACTGGTTGCCGATTCTCAAAGGACTATTGGCGTGGCGTATAGACGAGCAGCAGGTGATCGACATCGTGATTCATCAGCAGAATATGGGTTCCCGATAGTCGTTTGTCAAGTGGGAGGCCCGGGACCCAAATCCGCGGCTAAGCCGCGGATTTGGGCAATTCAAAATTCAAAATTCAAAATTTAAAAACCGGAAACTGCTCGGTCAATCGCCGGGCGCGGCGTGCTCGGGTCGCTTATGACAGCCGTCCCACACACGAGTCA
>JACPPM010000074.1 GCA_016191015.1 Acidobacteriota bacterium
ACCCTGAGCTCCGCAGATAACTGCGCCGTTCCTGCATTCCTCCCTTCCTGCTTTCCTGAGAGGGGGTTCGGAGGATCTCGCCCTCTCGAGAGTCTTGCCATTTCGTGTCAACACGCAACTTGTAAGAGACTAATCATTGCGCCTTCGCCGCTTCCGCGAAGACCTCAAGCGCTGCTCGGGCCGATTTCTCCCATGTGAACCGGGCAGCGCGCTCCAGCCCCTTCTTCGAAAGAGCTGCACGCAACCCGGAGTCTGACAGCAGGCGCCGAAGCAGGTTTGCGAGCTCAGCCGACGACCGTGGGTCGAAGAGGAGTCCCGCCTCTCCGACGACCTCGGGAAGTGCCCCTGCGCGGCTCGCCGCCACCGGCGTCCCGCAGGCCATGGCCTCGACCGCAGGCAGTCCGAAGCCCTCGTCGATGGAGGGCAGGACCAGCGCCTGCGCGGCACAGTAGAACAGCCTCAACGACGGGTCCGGTACGAAGCCGGTGAAGACCACTTTCCCCTCGACCTCCCGTGTCTTCACGCGCTCCCGCAGCGTACGATAGCCCGAGTGGAAAACGTCCTGCTGGAAGTCCCCGACAAAAACCAGCCGCACGTCTCTGAACCGCTCCTCGCACCGCAGCGTGACGAACGCATCAACCACCGTCGCAAGGTTCTTGTGCGGGCTGAAGCCCCCGACATACAGGATGAACCGCGCTCCGGGCTCCAGCCCGTGCTCCACGAGAACGCGATCGATTTCGGAGATGTCATCGCAGGGGCGGAAGTGCCCGCTCACGGCGTCGGGCACGACCATGAGCCTCTCATGACGCATGCCGGGCAGACTCATGATTGCCGACCTCGCTGCATCTGAGACCGTGACGACGACGCTGGCCTGGCGCATCGCCCATCTGACCTTCAGTTTCCAGAGAAGCTGGTTCTGCCTGTGTGGAAAGATCAGCTCAGGGTGCCGCTCAGCGATCGTGTCGTGGATCGTGACGACCGCATTCAGGCGGCGCCGCACCGGGAAGAATGTGTAGACTGATGGGAAGTAGAAGAGATCCAGAGCCGGTCGATACGCTGTGACGGCTCGCGACATCGCGCGGATATCCCGCAGGGAGCGGTGGCCGGACGCCGAGGCTGCATCGACGGCAGAGCGCCGGGTCGACACCTCAACCAGGCGACTGCCAGGCGGTAGATCGTCACACCTGCGGGCTGTCTCAGAATCGAGGAAAAGGACGTAGTCGTTGCCGCCGTCAATCTGCAGAATTGACGCGACGATCTCGCGAGTGTAACGGCCGTAACCGCGGCGGTTTGCCCAACAGCTCGCGTCGATCCCGATCCTCACGCCACTCGCCTCATTCGACCTCCGAGCACGTAGTACCCTGTCCCGGCGATCAGCGCGAAGACACTCGAGAGATAGTAGAGGAGGTGCATGGGGAGGGCGGCGAACGTAAACGCGATGCCCCGCCGTCTCGCAAAGAACGCATACAGCCGGTAGTTCAGCAGCACGATCAGGCACACGCCCACCACTGCCGGCCACGCCGTCATCTCATGATAAAAGGGGAGGAGTCCGAGATCGAGCATGATGGCACAGAGCAGAATGGCGCTGAGGCGCTCGGTGAGGCGGAGATTGAGATCGTTCGGAACGTGCCTTCGGTCGAGGATGAGGAGAGTCCAGGGTATGCCGCGGTCGAAGACGTCGGACTTGATCATGCCGCTGAGGGTCCACTTCTTGAGATGCTTCACCTGGATGCTCTTGTCCAGCAGGATGCTGTGGCCCGCAGCACGGAGACGGTACCCGAGCTCGATGTCTTCGATGCATGGGCGCGCGTAACGGCTGTCGTCGAACCCTCCGGCCTCGAGGAAGACATCGCGCCGCACGGCTCCGCATCCGCTCCAAAAAGTCGCCGCCTGCTCGCTTCCATGCTGGTGGACGAAGTGGTGGAACAGGTTCTTGAACTGCGAGATGAAATCCGGGGTCGCCGGACTGTCGTCATACGAACCGAAAACGGCAGCGATGCCCTGTCGGCCGTCCAAAGACTCCGCCACCTTGGCCAGGGTATCAGGCCGGACGACGACATCCGCGTCGATGAAAAAGAGAATGGCACCCTTCGCGGCGGCGGCGCCGGCGTTACGCGCGTGAGCTGGTCCGAGCGGTCCGCCGGTCACACGGACATAGCGCGTGCCAAAATGTTCGGCCAGATGTGTTACCTCCTCGGCCGATCCATCGTCGACAACAATGCACTCATGATTCACGGGGAGGGAGGCGGATAACGCTTCCAGGCAACGCTCCAGCATGCGGACACCGTTGTGGACAGGGATGATCACCGAGATCGCAGGCGATTCGCATGGACCCGAGCCGTTCCGCTCCAGTTCCTTCTCCATCAGCACGCACTCTATTCGACAGCACCCACACGGTCCAGCGAAGTGTTGGCCTGGGCGGCAAGGCTACGGCAAAGTCCCGGAAACCGCAGATTTCACAGATTGACTCGCAGATGTCGCCGGTTGCTTCGCGCCGACCCGAGAGTGAGGAGCAAGTTGCTCGTCGGTTGAATGCTGGAAGAATCTGCGTAATCTGCGCGGAAATCTGCGCCATCTGCGGTTCCGCACGGAACGGCCTCGCCCGAGTCGGCGCCTCGACTTTGCCGCAGCCCTGCCGGGCTAGCCCAGGGGAGCTCCCACACACCCTGCTTCCTGTATAATCGCGCGGGAATATGGGCGATGGTGCTGTGACAGGACGGCGGGAGCCTCTGAGGGACCGCCGGTCTTTCTCTGTCCTCGCCGCGACTTCCATGGTGCTGCTGGCCTGGCAGATCTGGATCCTCCACGCAAAGTACGCCGCCGGGGAGGAGCTCGTCCTCAGCGACGGGAAGTTCTATTACGTCTATCTACCGTCGATTCTTTTCGACCATGATCTGGATTTCGCGAACGACTATGAGGCTATCGATGTGACGCGATCGCTCGGTGATCCGTCGTTCACGCGTGAGGGCTACCTGAACAACCTGTTCACCGTCGGCCCGGCTCTCCTGTGGATGCCCTTCTTCCTCCTCGCGCATGCACTCACGGTCCTCTTGAATTGGGCCGGCGCCGGACTGCGTGCCGATGGTTACGGGGCGATCGAGATGAGTGGGGTCATCATCGGCAATTGCGCGTACGGATGCGCGGGACTGTTCCTGATCTTCTTCACATTGCGTCGCAGATTCAGTGCGTTCTCCTCGACGCTGTCCGTGATGAGCATCGCTTTCTGCACGTCGATGCTGTTCTATTTCGGTGATCGCGCGTTCTTTCCGAATGCCGTGGAACTGTTCGCGATATCCCTCCTGGCGAATCGATTCGTCTTTCTGGAGCCGGAGATCGCGTTCGCATCTCCCGCGAAGCTCGGCCTCATCGTCGGAATCGTGGGTTTGGTGAAGGTGACCGACCTGCTGTTATTTCTCCTGCCCGCTGTCCTATCGGCACAGTATCTCTTCAGGGCCGCTGCCGGAAGAAACTGGCGGGTGCTCCGGGGCCTCGGCCTGGCTCTCTTGCTTGCGGGTGTCTTGAACGCGCCGAAACTGTACGTGAAACAGACGCTGCATCCCATGGGCGATCCGCGCCTTCTCTCCGGCTACGTGCACCCGCTGCAGCCGTTCTTCGTCGAGCAGCTTCTCTCGACCCGGCGTGGGCTGCTGGTCTGGGCTCCACTACTCTGGCTCGCCCTCCCCGGGACCTGGCTACTCTGGAAACTGGAACGGCGTGTCGCGCTCGGGGTCCTCGTGGCTGTGATCTCGATGCTGTACCTCAACGGCGTGGCAGCCGACTGGTGGGGCGGGCGGTCGCCCGGGACACGCCGCCTGACATGCCTCCTGCCTCTGCTGGCGCTCCCGCTCGCCGCTTCCATCAATCACCTGACTCGAAAAGGGCGGATTCTTCCGTTTGCGCTGTGCGCCTTCTTCGCCGCCGATAACTGCCTCCTATACAGGGTCTTCGTCGATGACCCGGGCTTCTTCCGGCGGACGATCTCCTCACGCGAGCTGATCGGACGGAAGGCCGAGATCCTTCTGGGAGCGGTCGGCTATCCGCCGGGCTTTCCATCGACGCTCATCGTTTCCTGGAGGTATGGCATCTCGCGTGCGCGGGCGGAGCTTGTGTGGGGAGCGTATCTCGACACTGATTTCGAAAAGCTGGAATTCTCGAATGACTCCGAGTTTTACCTCGGGAGAGGTTGGTCCGGGCGACAAGGCAACGAGGACGGAGTGACGTACCGGGAAACCGACGGACGCGCCGCCACCATCCTCGTCGGTCGCCTGGCAGATTCGGCGCGCATGCGCGCGATCGACCAGGTGCTGGTCCGAGCGCGGACGGAGGGAACCGGTGCCTCGCCCTTGGCGATGACGATCAACGGTACCGTGCTGCGGGCGGAGGGGTCGGCTGTGTTGTCGCGCGAATGGCAGGTGTGCTCGTTCAGCATCGACTCGGCCATCTGGCGAGCGGGGCTCAACGAGGTGGGGCTCTCGATCGTCGATCGCGGCCGCAAGCCGTCGATTCACGTCGACGAAATGCTCTTCAGAAAGGCACCGGAGAGTGGAAGCTAGGTCGTACGCGGCGCTCCTGTTGGTAGCGGCCCTGGCGTGCCTGTTCGCATGCCAACGAGACAGTCGCCGCGGTGTTCTGCTTGTAACCCTCGATGCCGTTCGCGCCGACCACCTATCCTGTTATGGCTACCCTGTGAAGACGACTCCGTACATCGACGGGCTGGCTGCACGCGGGGCGACATTCGAGCAGGCGATTGCGGTCTCGTCCAATACGCCGGTTTCCCATGCGGCGATTCTCACGGGTCTGTACCCGGCGCGAAATGGCGTGCGATTCATCCACGGGTTCCAGGCGCACCGCCTGGCCGATGATGTTCCAACGATGGCAGGGTTGTTTGCCGGAGCCGGGTACAGCTCGGCGGCCTTCGTCAGCGCTTTTCCCTTGGTCGCCTCGCGCTACGGCCTCGATCGGGGGTTCGGGCTCTATGACGACGGCGTCGTTTCGGATCCGTCGACGGCCATGAGCGACGAAGGATTCGTGGCCATCAAGGAAAACCAGAGAAAAGGGGAGGAGACGATCGGCCGGTTTCTGGACTGGATGCGAAAGGAAAAACCGGAGCGATTCTTCGCGTGGGTCCACCTCTTCGATGCCCATGACTCGATCTTCATGCCGCCGCGCGACTTCGTGTCGGACTTCGAGAAGAAGAACGGAGCTGACGCCGCGGAAAAGCGCCGTCACCATCGATACGACATTGAGATCGCTTACATGGACTCGCTGCTCCAGCGCCTGGCCGCCGAGCTGGATACGATGTTTCCGTGGGAGCGCGTCCAGGTCGTCATCGTCTCCGATCATGGCGATGGGCTCGGCGATCACGGCTACGAGCGCCACACGCTGAAGATCTACCAGGAGCAGCTCCACGTGCCGCTGATCTTCAGCGGACGGGGGCTCGATCGGGCGCAGAGAATCCCGGGCGAGGTCAGCACGGTGGACATCCTTCCCACTCTCCTGGACCTGAACGGCATCGCCGTCCCTCAGGGTCTCGACGGCATCAGCCTGCGCTCACAGCTCGAGGGGCGCACTTCCTCCGCAGGCAGGACCATTTACGCCGAGGCGCTCTCGCCGATGAGCGTCGGCCAGCCGCCGTTCGTCGCAGTCATAAGAGACGGCAAGAAGCTCATCTACTCGCCGTCTTCGGACACCTACGAGCTCTATGACCTCAAAGTGGATCCGAGCGAGCTCACCAACCTCGAGGGGGCGCCGCAGAGCGCGGGCGCGCTGGAGGCCCTGAAAGCAGAGTTGCACCGTTTCCCCCTCACGCTCGATTTCAAACGCGAGGCCCCGCTCAGCGCGGAAGACCAAGAGAAACTCCGAGCGCTCGGGTATCTATGAGAGGAGGAGAAACCTGAGCACGATTTCGGCCCGGCGATCGGGATGGAGATGCCCGCCGTCATCGGCCGACCTGCGCTCCTGCCGCTGCGGGGGCTGCTCGTTTTGACTTGTTCAAAACCCGTTTGCTAGACTCGCCGTTCCTGAAAGGAGTTCCATGAGAGCTGCTATCGGCGTCCTGGTCTGTGCCTTCGGTTTTGTGGCAGTCTGCGGCGGAGCGGTCCTTCCGGCCGAGGAGTACGATCCGTCGGTCCCGACTCTGAAGTCCGTCACAGGTGCGGATCCGGGCGGGAAGATCCTCTCATACGCCGAGATCGAGCGGTACATCAAGGCGCTTGATGAGGCATCGGATCGCGTCAGAGTCTATTCGGACGGCCAAACTTACAACGCCCGGCGGCTCTACTACATGTGCGTGTCTGATGCTGCCAATCTGGCGAGGCTCGACGACATCGCGTCCGCGGCGCGACGGGTACGAGAGGGCAAGGGAGAGCTCCCGGCCGATCACCCTGTGACCGTCGCCATCTACGCCGCCGTGCACGGCGATGAGATCTCGTCGGTTGAAGCGGCCCTGTGTCTGGCTTACTATTTTGCGGCTTCCGGCGATGAAGAGGTCAGGGATCTATTGAAGAACGAGGTGGTCGTGATCGATCCGCTTCAGAACCCGGATGGACGCGAGCGCTTTCTTGCCCACTACGAGTGGATGCGCGCAGGGGAGAAACCCCTGGCCGATCAGAATGCCGCAGAACACTCCGAATTCTGGCCTGGCGGCCGGGGCAACGGGAACTTCTTCGACATGAACAGGGACTGGTTCTCATTGACGCAGCCCGAGTCGATGGCCAGGGTGAATCGTTATTTCGCGCGCCTTCCGCAGGTGCTGGTGGACCTGCACGAAATGAGCGGAAACTCCACATACTTCTTTCCACCGCCCACGGATCCGCTGAATCAGCATGTGCAGCCTGAGATCATCAAGCTTTTCGATCTATTCGGCCGTGCCAACGCGACTACTTTCGACAAGAAGGGATTCACCTACTACACGGGCGAGACGTTTGACGAGTTTTTTCCGGGATACGGCAGTTCCTGGCCTCTGTACCTCGGCTCGGTCGGGATGACCTATGAACAGGCCTCGGCCGGCGGGCTGCTCTTCCGGAAAGACACGGGGGAGGTCCTGACGTATGAAGACACCGTCTCCCGCCACTTCACCTCATCTTTGACGACCTGCCTGACCGCGTTCCGAAACCGTGCGGACATCCTGCGTTCGTACTCCACCGTGTGCCAGAGAGCGTGGCGGCAGATTCCCGCATCCGATGCGCAGGCGTACGTCGTGCCCCCGCAGGCGAATCAGGAGCAGATCGCAAAGCTCTTGCGAGCCCATCAGATCGATGTGCGCCGGCTCGAGAACCCGTACTCGCCCAAGAGCATCGCATCGGTAGGTACGCCCGTCGAACGCATACCCGCAGGCTTTCCCGAGGGGAGCCTGGTCATTCCCATCCGTCAGGCATCGCGGTTTCTTCTGCAGGCGCTCATGGATCCTGAGCCCAAGATGGCCCAGGGATTCCTCGAAGCCGAGAAGGAGAGAAAGGAGCATAGGCTGCCGAGCGAGATCTACGACGTGACGGCATGGTCTCTGCCGCTGTGCTTCAACCTCACGGCCTACACTGTCGCCGGGCCGCTGCCCACACTTTCTGAATGGCGTCAATCTGATCCGAGTGGCGCGATCCGCACTGTCGGAAAGGGCGATCCCTATGCCTACATCATCGACTATGCCCAGCAGCAAGCTCCGGCCGTAGCTGGAGCACTCCTGACCGATGGCTTCCGTGTCGAGGTTGCCGAGAAGGGCTTCACGATCTCGGGCGTCATCTTCTCACGGGGTTCGTACGTGGTGCGTACTGCCCCGAATGGGCCCGATCTCCGAAAGCAGCTCGAGTCCCACCTCGCCCATTTTGGCGCCACCGCATACGCGACCACGACCGGCTACACCGACTCGTCGATCGATCTCGGGAGCGACTACGTGAGGGCGCTGCGCGAACCGCGGATCGCCGTGCTCATGGACTGGCCAGTGCGCTCAACCTCCTACGGCGCCCTCCGGTGGCTGTTGGAATCACAGTACGAGATCGAGTTCACCCCCATCAAGGCCGGGATGATCGCCTATTGCGACCTCCGTCCCTACAGGACGGTGGTGATCCCCGATGCGTCCTCCGACGATATGGCCAGCGTGCTCGGCGAGGCCGGCATCCAGAAGCTGAAGAGGTGGGCGGAGAGCGGAGGAACGCTTGTGGGGATCGGAGGTGGCGCACGTGTGCTTCTCGAGGAGGATATCAAGCTTGGGGGCGGACGGGTGATCACGTCCTTCAAGAAAGACTCGATCGAACCAGCGCCGAGGAAGAAGAAAGAAGGTGAGGAAACGGAAGAGGAGGAGGGTGAATATGAGGCGCCGGGATCAATCCCAGGCTCCTTCTATCGCGTCGCCCTCGACAATCTCGACTGGCTCACCGCCGGTTACCAAGACAGTGTTCCGGTCTTCCTCGCTGGCGGCCTCGTCATCGACTGGCCTGCGCTCAAGGGGCACTGCGTAGCGCGTTTTGCGAAACCACCGAAGATCTCCGGCTTCAGTTGGGAGATCGACGACAAGCGCCTGGAAGGCAAGGCGTACCTGGCCCGCATCGACCTCGAAGACGGTCAGGTCATTGTCTTCGCAGATGAGCCATATTTCCGAGGGTATTTGCGCGGCCTTGACCGCCTTTTGCTGAATGCTGTATTCAACGCCGCGACGTATGCCGGCGGGCTGGATTATCCCTGAACCTGTTCACAAGCGGTACAACACATAGTAGCCGTCTGCGTAGATCGGGGGGAGAGTCGCGCAAAACTCCTGGATGGGCGACACGGCGGCTCCCGGTATGCTGATCGGGTAGCTATCGGCTACGTCGGGCAGGTGTTTGCGATAGAGAAGGAGGTGAGTGAATCCCTGGCGGATGAGCGAGTCTCTAGCTCCCGCGGGGTCCTCTTGTCTGTCGAGGATGGTGACGAGCGGGTTAGGAATGAAATAGTTGGTGACGGTGCACTGCTGCCTGAAATGGAAGGAGCGTCGTTCGCCGACGAACAGGATGTGTGCATCCGCACTCAGGTTGTCGTTGGCATAGACGGCCGCCGGATAGTAGGTCACCGTGGCTCTCAGGAGCTCATCCCTCGTCATCCCGCCTGTGAGGTATGTGAGGCTCTTGAAAAAAGTGTTCATTTGACCGAGGTAAAGGGCGATGTTGAGAGCGGTGGCCAAGGCTATCACCGTGAAGGCGAGCCGGCGCAACCACCCACCTTTTTCCGCCACCTCCTCGATGGCCCGCCCGAGGGAGATCGCGATCAGAGGAAAGGCAATGGCCGCATACCGTATCAGGTAGCCTGTCAGTACCCACCACAGGACGAGGAAGAGAGCGGCATAGAACAGCGCTTCCTTTTCGGTCGTGTTCCGGGGCGGGGCGACTGCGAGCAGAGGCAGGAGGATGAGATACAAGAGTCCCAGATCGGCCAGCATTCCCCCGCGGTATTTCTGGGTCGACACTTCGAACGGATATCGGATCATGTGGAAGGGGGAGAAGCGACTCCGATCCTTCCGATACCCATGGACGTCGTCTTCGGCCGATGAGTGTGCGGCCACATACTGAGATTCGAAGACGCGATTGAGGTACGGAAAGACTGGATTCCCGGTGTGCGCATAGCTCTTGAGATACCAAGGCAGCGGGATGAGAATGGACAGGAGGAAGGCGACCGCGGCTGGACGGACTGCGCGTCCGATGGTGTGCCGCGACCTGATCAGCCAGACCGCGGCAGCGACGCCGAGGAACGGGATGGCAGAGTATTTGATCGACATCGCCGCTCCTGCCCATATCCCGGCCGCACGGATGTGCCCTCGCGAAGGCTCGTGCATGCGCATCAGAGAATAGACGCAGAAGATGAGGTAGACCACGAGGGGGAGATCGATGAACTCCAACGTCGCGAGGAATCCGGTGAGAGGGGATGCGAGCAGGACCAACTGCGCCCAGCGGCCTTGCCGGTTCCGAGAAAGCACCGACCCGACGAACACGACCAGGAGGACGAGGAAGAGGAAATTGATCTTCTTGAGTGCACCGTCATCGCCGGCGGCCAAGCCGTACAAGGCCAGGAACTCGGCTCCCATGGGGTAGTTCGCCCCCTGTGTAAACGGGATGAAGAGGAGCTTGCCGGTGATGAGGTACTGGCTGGGGACCGCGAGATGATAGGCCAGGCCATCGAAAAACATTGCTGGAAGAAGCGTGTGCAGGAAGTAGATACAGAGCAGCAGGCCGATGGCCGCGCTGACCCAATCATTTCCGTGCCACTCGATCCCACGCAGGAGCAGCACGAGACGACGTCGGGACCAGACGATGGCGACTACACCCAGGGGCGACACAATGGCGAGAAGCCAGACCGGGCGAAGGATGCCCAGACGGGCGAGGAGAAGCGGGGCGAGCCAGAAGGGGATGAGGCCGGCGGCCAGAGAAAAGCAGAGACGCTCGGCAGGAGGTCCGGACATGCCCAGCAGCTCGATAACGATGTCGCCGATGGCGAGCGCGCTGAAGGCCAGCAACAGCACGATTCCATATCCCCAGATCGCATCCAGCTGAGCATGGTCCTGGATGGCGACAGTCGCGATGAGAATCGCGGCGAACAGCGCGTAGAGCGCCGGGAAGACGGCCCTGAGGCGCTCGGTTCTCACCTGGTTGCTGCTACCGAGGTGCCATCGTGCGCCGAGCATCCAACGCGCTGAGAGCGGCTGTGCCGACGCCGGGAAGCAGAGCGCTCATTCCGCGTTCTGAGAGAGCGCGCGCGTGGAGGAATCAGTGTGGCCCTGCTACTCCTGCTTCGGTTGCGCAGGGTGCTCCGGTTGCGCACGCTGGAGCGACTTGATGTACTGCATGAGCGTCCAGATTTCGGTCTGTGCGTAGCCTTCTCCTTTCGGGGACGCAAAGACCTTGCCCCATACCGGCATATCTCGCGTTCCGTGCGACGGTACGGACTGCTGGCCATCGACCGAGGTCCGAATCCGGTCGTAGTCGAACTTCCCGTCCTTGAGCGGGAGGGAGGTCAGATCCGGCACCTTGTTCTTGAGTGACGCGGCCACGGGACCGTCCCCCTTCGCCGCATTACCATGGCATGACGCGCAGTGGGTAAGGTACGTCGCGCGGCCGCTACCGGCTGCCTTCGGATCCACGGTCTCATCGGCCCGCGCCAACGCGCAGAAACAGAAAAGGATGAAAACGCCCGGAACCATCAGCCTCATGATGCGCCTCCTTCGAGTGAACCATCACCAGGAACCTCTGCCTCACAAATAGCACGGAGATGTGGGCGAGTCAAACCCCGGGCGGTTCCCCACAGGGCTGCGGCAAAGTCGAGGCGCCGACTCGGGCGAGGCCGTTCCGTACGAAACCGCAGATGGCGCAGATCTCCGCGCAGATTACGCCGATTCTTCCAGCATTCAACCGACGAGCAACTTGCTCCTCACTCTCGGGTCGGCGCGAAGCAATCGGCGACATCTGCGAGTCAATCTGTGAAACTGCGGTTTCCGGGACTTTGCAGTAGCCTTGCGTTCCCCAGATCCGGTGATAAGGGGGCATCTGCTTCGTCGCCTTCGTCGCTGCGGTGCTCACATACCAGGGCGTATGCTGCGCTCCTCGCTCCTCGGCTCCTCGCACTTACGCCCTTCTCGCCGGCCTGGGGTTTCAAGGATGCATGACGCTATCGCCGGATTACGGCGTTCCACGTATGGGCTCACTACTTTTCAGCCGGCCTCTCACCCGGGCGATAGAAGATCACAGTGGCCTTCTCGATAGTGGCAAGGCCTTCCTTGACCATCTTGTCCAGCGCGGGCAGGAAGCTCTGAATCCGCTCCATCGAGTCGACGATCTCGATGACGATCGGCAGGTCCTCAGAGAGTCTGAGAATCCGTGCCGTGTGGACGCGGCTGTGCGCCCCAAAGCCCTCGAATCCCCTAAAAACAGTAGCCCCGGCCAGTCCCTGCTTTCGGGCCTCCTGAACGATCGCCTCGTAGAGCGGCATTCCACCCCAGCGGTCGGATTCGCCGATGAAAATACGCAGCAGTTGTCCGTCGCGTGGTAAGTTCACAGCAGCCACCTCGCAACAAAAGCTCCCGCCCAGACCGCCCCAAGGCCGGCCACCAGGTGACCGATCACGTACAGGCCCGCGGGCAGGTAACTGGATTCGCGCACGAGACTGGTTGTTTCATAGCCGAACGTCGAATAGGTCGTATAGCCACCGAGGACGCCCACCATCCAGAAGAGCCTGGACGTGGGACCCAGGACAGCCCGCTCTTCAGCCATGGCCCCCAGCAATCCGATGAAGAAACAGCCACTCACGTTGATGATGAGAGTCGCGTACGGGAACGTCGCCGGCAGGTAGTTGTAGACGATCCCACCGATCAGGTACCGAGAGGAAGCTCCGAGGAACCCTCCGGCTCCGACAATCAGCGTCCTGGTGGCTGAGATCTGGGACAGCATGTCTATCCCGGCGTGACCCCGATGAAATTGATCATTCGGCCCGTCCCAGGGCCGTCACGGCGATAGGAGTAGAATCGCTCCGGATCGCACTTCGTGCACCACGTCGCCTGGGTGATGTTTCTCGGTGCTACACCACCAGCCTGCAACTGGCACTGAGCCTCCATCGCCAGATCCAGGAAAATCCTCCCGTCCGCTTTCACGACCGAACGAGCGCCGAAGGGTGTCTCGATCTCGGGGCCGATCTCATAGCACCGCGATTCGATCGCCGGCCCGAAGCAGGCCTGCACATCCCGCGCATCGGCGGCGAACAGCCTCGAGAGATCCTGCAGGGTCTTTCCGATAATCTGTGCTCGCAATCCGCGCCAGCCACAGTGGATCGCGGCGACGACAGGCCTCTCGCGCGGTGCGCAGAGCAGAACCGGGAGACAATCTGCGGTGGCGATCGTGAGCAGGATGCCGGGGGTGTCCGAGACAAGCGCGTCGCCTGTGCGCGGCTCGACGACACCGCCATCCTCCACCCGGACCTCACAGCCATGCACCTGTTTGAGGCGTCCAGCATGGTGGAAACGCCCTCGCAGCCGCGGCAAGCCAAGGATCTGATCGAGCCCGTCGCCTCCGGCAAGCGTGGCTTTCGTCGTGAACCCGTGAATGACACCCGGGCTGGAAGGCCAAGCCGAGTGGCTCAGTATGTCATCCGACAACGTCACAGCTCCAGGAGCTTCTCGAATGCGTTCTCGTCCAGGACCGGCACGCCCAAACTCCGTGCTCGCGCGAGCTTCGAGCCTGGGTCTGCGCCCGCCACGACGTAGCTCGTCTTGGAGCTGACCGAGCCGGTCACCTTGCCTCCGCGCTCCTCGATGAGCTTCGTCGCCTGTTCACGCGAGTGCCGCGACAGAGTCCCCGTCAGGACGAAGCTCTTCATCGCGAATGGCGTTTCGGCCGGGGCTGTTCTTCTTAGCTGCCTGAAACTGATGCCGGCTCTGCGAAGCTTCTCCACAAGCCGTCGGTTCTGTTCCTCACCGAAAAACGCAACCACTGAACCCCCGACCGCCTCGCCGATCCCTTCGGCCTTGAGGAGCTCGTCGAGCGTGGCCGAGGTGATCGCATCGATGTCACCAAAAGTATCGGCGAGGATCCGCGCCGCCTTCTCGCCGACATACCTGATCCCGAGACCGTAGAGGGCGCGTCCGAGATCCCGATTCCTGCTCTCCCGAATCGCCGTCACGAGATTCGTGGCGGATTTCCGCCCCATGCGCTCGAGCGACTCGATCGGTCCGGCATCCAGCGCGTACAGATCGGCGAGGTCCTGAACCAGCTTGCGCTCGACGAGCTGTCCCACGAGCACATCGCCGAGGCCGTCGATGTCCATCGCGTCTCGCGAGGCGAAATGGAGGATAGATTCGCGCAGTTTGGCAGGGCATGAAGCGCCGACACAACGGCTGACGGCTTCGTCCTCGCTCCTCTGCACATGCGCGCCGCATTCCGGACAGCGCTCCGGCATGCGGAAGCGCCTCTCCGCGCCCGTCCTCTGCTCCTCGAGCACCTTCACGACCTTCGGAATGATTTCGCCTCCCTTTTCGATGAGCACTGCATCACCGACCCGGATGTCTTTGCGCCGGATCTCATCCTCATTGTGGAGCGTCGCGCGCGCGACGGTCGTGCCGGCCAGCTCGACCGGCTCCAGCACTGCCACCGGCGTCAGCGCTCCCGTGCGCCCCACCTGCACGACGATTTCCTTGATCCGTGTCGTAGCCTGCATCGCCGGATACTTGTAGGAAATGGCCCATCGCGGGAACTTGCTCGTGGCCCCGAGCAGCCGCTGCTGCCGCACGGAGTTGACCTTGAGCACGACGCCGTCGATGTCGTATCCGAGGCCGGTCTTGCCCGTCTCCCATCGGTCGAGATACGCCTGGACTTCGTCGACGTTCTGGCACCGGGCCAGGTGTGGATTCACTTTGAAGCCCATCTGGCCGAGGAGCTGCATGTTCTCCATGTGAGTCAGACGCGGCTCCTCGCCATCGACCAGGATCGTGTACGCGAACACGTCCAGCGCACGCCGGGCGACTTCCCTCGAGTCCAGCATCCGGATCGTCCCGCTTGCGGCGTTCCTCGGATTTGCAAACGCCTGCTCACCGTTTTGGATGCGGCTCTGGTTGATCCGATCGAACGACGCCCGGGGCAGATACACCTCCCCCCGCACCTCGACCTCATCGTCGGCGCCTGCGGTGTCGTCGAGGGTGAGTGGCAGCGACCGTATCGTTCGGACGTTTTCGGTGACGAGCTCTCCGGTCTCACCATCCCCGCGCGTGGCCGCACGAAGCAGCCGCCCGGCCTTGTCATAGATCACGGAAATCGACAGTCCGTCGATCTTGAGCTCCGCGACGTACTCCGGCTGTTCATCGCCGAGTCCCCTCAGGACACGTCCGTGGAACTCTTCGAATTCCGTAAAGGCGTAGCAGTTGTCGAGGCTCATCAGCGCACGGCGATGCCGGACGGTGGCAAACCCCTCCACCGGCGCGCCCCCGACGCGGCAGGAGGGCGAATCCGGCGATGCTAGCTCCGGGTGATCCCTCTCCAGCTCGACCAACTCGTGCATGAGCGCATCGAACTCGGCGTCGGAGATCTGTGGGTCCGATTCGACGTAGTACTTTCGCTCGTGGTAGGCGATCTCCTTGCGGAGCGCCTCCACCCTGCGCCGCGCCTCCGAGAGAGTCACGGGCTTCAGTAGGTGGTCGGGATGACCCTGGCGAGATAGGGTGCCACGGCGGCAGAGATTTTCTCGAGCTTCTTCAGATCCGTGTCCGAAAAATCCACGCCGGCCTTCGCCGGATTCTCGCCTTTTCTCGACACCTGCACGACACCGATGGGATCCTGGCCGGCAAGGATGGGAACGCTTAGCATTTTCTGGATCGGCATGGGGGTCCCGCTCGATGTCTTCACCATCTCGAATACCGCGAGATGCTTGACCTGCTGAACGGCGTTGATGATCTCCCCGCGCCTCGAGGAGACCGACCGCAGGGCGATGGCATCCTTGGCCGAGACCTTGCCCTTCAGGGGAATCGTCCCGCTGTTGCGCAACGGCTTGGGATATTCGAACTTCAGAATCCCCTGCCGGTTGCTGATGATCAAGATAGCCACCTCGTTCGCCTGCACTCCGAATTCACCCGCGATGCCGGCGCCCAGTTTCTCCGTCGTCTTGTCCAAGATCTGGCTTCTGGTCGAGTCATTCAGCTCGCCCTGCGTCACGATCTCCAATTCCTTCAGCAGCTCTTGCATGACATCTCTCCGTCAGGATTCTAGCAGATATGTCCGAAGCCACGAAATCACGGACTGGTACCACATTCGTGCGTTCTTCGGTTTCTCAATCAGGTGTCCTTCATCAGGAAACCAAAGCAGTTGGCTCGGAATCCCCCTCCGCTTGAGAATCGTGAAGAGCTGCTGCGACTCGCTTGCCGGAACACGGTAGTCCAGCTCCCCCTGCGTCAGGAGCATCGGGGTCTTGAAGCTGCCGGCGTAGAGGTGCGGGGACCATGAGCCATAGCCGTCAGCGTTGGCCCATGGTGTGCCGCCGAATTCCCACTCCGGAAACCACAGCTCCTCGGTCGTGGCGTAAAAGGAGAAGGTGTTGAAGACTCCTGCATGGCTCACTAGCACCTTGAATCTGTCGGTGCGCCCGGCGATCCAGTTGACCATGTATCCGCCGAAAGAGCCGCCGGCCGCACCGGCCCGGTTGCCGTCGACCTGGGGCTGTTTGGCTACGTAGTCGACGCCGGCCATAATGTCGATGTACGGTCTCCCGCCCCAGTCCCCATTGACGCCGTCGACGAAATCCTGACCGAACCCGACGCTGCCTCGCGGGTTCGGCATGAAAACGACGAACCCCGCCTGGGCGAAAACCTGGGCGCTCCAGCGATACGAGAAACCGTCGAGGAATGCACCCTGTGGACCGCCGTGAATGAGGACCAAGAGCGGGTACTTTTTCCCTTCATCAGACGCGGCGGGTTTGACGACCCAGCCCTGCACGGGAACGCCGCCGGCACCGGGATAGGTGATCGATTCGCCCGGCCTCAGATCGAAGGGGGCGAGGAGGGACTCGTTGAGCGTTGTGATCCGGCGAGATGTCCTCCTGGCCATCGATACTACGTGGAGATCCGGGGGCTGGGTGAAGCTCTGCGCGACGAAGACGACGTCATTGCCGGCCGCGGCGGGGGCGGAGGCCGTCACGGCGTCGACAACCTTCTTCACGGTGCCGGATGGTGTCGCGCAAAACAGGGGCCGACGTCCCGACTCTTCGGCGGTGAAGTAGACCGTGCCGGAGTCGCCTGCGAAGGCGAAGCGGTCAACCCAGCGGTCAAGCGACTCGGTGACGGAGCGAGTCGTATTCCTGCTCCTGTCGTGGAGCATGAGCTCCCAGCGGTCGGACTCGTACCCGGTGCGGCGCTGGGCACGGTAGGCGATGAATCGTCCATCACGGCTGTAGTCCGGCGAGTCGTCGGCCGCGGGATTGTTCGTGAGCCTCGTGGCTTTCGCCGTAGCGACATCGACCGTCCAGAGGTCCGAGTTGGTCGAGGTGGCGGGACTATCTGAAGCGTCGCGCGAAAAGCAGATCTCTTTCGAATCCGGGGAGAACACGAAGCCGCGCGATGGGTCTGCAAAGGCCGGCTGATCGTTCTCGCCCGGCGTCAGGTCGCGGGCCTCGCCACCGGAGGCGGGGACCAGCATCAGATGGCGTCTCCTCCCGTCTTCCCACGTGTTCCAGTGTCGGTAGAGGAGATGATCGATCAGACGAGCTGTGGGTCCCTCCGTGGCCCTGGCCTCGATTCTCGCTTTCTGTTCTGCCTCGGTTGCCAGATCGGGGTAGACGGTGGAGACAAATGCGATCCACTTTCCGTCGGGCGAGTAGAGGGGCTTCGAGGCACCTGTCGACAGGGTGGTGATCTTTCTCGCTTCGCCCCCGGAAGCGTTGATCTCCCAGACCTGCGAGATGCCATCACGATCGGTCACGAAAGCGACAGCGCGCGAGTCCGGGCTCCACGCGGGCTGACTCTCCGAGAGCGGGCCGTTGGTGAGCTGACGGGGAGCTCCTCCGGCCACGGGAACGAGATAGAGGTGCTGGACCGACGTGTTGGAATCCAGGTCGGGCTGGGCGAGCTCGAACACGATCTGCTTCCCGTCGGGTGAAACGGCGAGCTCGCCGACGCGCCGGACTTTGAGCAGATCGTCGACCGTGAAACCTGCAGCGCCGACAAGCGAGCATGAAAGCGCGAGCGCTGTTCCGAGCGTCCCGACGCGATGCATCACGCCCCCGTGGTAAAGCGCCGCAGCGTGATCCCCGCCTCGCGCATCAGACGGAGCGCCGAGTCGTTCAGCGGGTATTCGTGCATATAGACAACTTCGGCGATGCCGCTGTTGATAATCATCTTCGTACAGAGGAGGCACGGAGCGAAGGTGGAGTAGAGGGTGGCGCCGGCGATGCCGACACCGTGATAGGCCGACTGCACGATCGCGTTCTCCTCACCATGTGAGCAGAAGCATTCCTCAAGCATCGACCCGCTGTCGGCCAGGCTGTTGCAACGCGGGCAGCCGCCTTCGTTGCAATTACGGATGGCGCGCGGCGTACCATTGTACCCGGTGGAGATGATCCGCCGATCCTTCACAATGATCGCGGCCACTTTGCGCTTGATGCAATTGCTGCGGAGCGAGACCATCCGGGCAATATCCATGAAGTACGCATCCCAGCTGGGGCGCTTGCGATTGCGGAGGAGCGCGAGCACGATCTCAGAGACCTTGGCGTGCAGCTCCTGGATCGTCCCATCATTGGTGACGACCGCGTCGGAGAGCTCCTGGCATCTCAGTAGCTGCTGGCCGGCGCTCGACTCGCTCCGCAGCTCCTGCGCTTCCAACTCCTGAAACTTCTCGAACGTCTCCGCTTCGCCTGCACGGGATCGCTTCCGCGTCCGCTCGAAACGATTCTCCGGTGCGGCGTCGACGAAAAGCAGACAAAGATCGCCGTTCCGTTTCAGGAATTCGATCTCGGCCGGATTGCGGATCGAATCGATGCAGTAGTTCTTGTCGGCGGTGAGCTTGCTGTAAACCCTCTCTGCGAGTACCTGCGGGCCGTGCCGCTCACGCATTTCACGCCCTGTCGCGATCAGATTCTCACGGCTCTCCGGGAGGCCATGCCTCGTGAGCTCCTCGCGCACGGCATCCGACAGCGAGTGGACCTCGAATCCTTTGCGCGTGAGATAAGCCGCGATCTCGCCTTTGCCCGCCCCGTTGCGGCCAGTCAATCCGATGATCAGCATATGACGGAGGATTCTAGCAGAAGCGGCTCAGGGCCGGAAGCTCTCCCATCGGAGTCAGAGTTCAAAGTTCCGAGCTCAAAGTTCAACGGTAGTGGCTAGGAAGTTGAGTGTTGACACGAAATGGCAAGAAATTTGAGCCGGCTAGATCTTCCGAGCTCCTCTCAGGAAAGCAGGAAGGGAGGAATGCAGGAACGGTGCGGTCGTCTCGGACGATCCGGGTGGCTCGGAAGAACGCTCTCACGCTCCACGCTCCACGCTCTCACGCGCGGCGGAG
>JACPPM010000072.1 GCA_016191015.1 Acidobacteriota bacterium
GGAAGTTAGGTAGGCAGGAATGTGTCTGTTCGATTCCACCCTGAGATCCGGATTTGACTGCTACGTTCCTGCATTCCTCCCTTCCTGCTTTCCTGAGAGGGGTTCGGAGGATCTCACACACTCGAACGTTGTGCGATTTCGTGTCAACACTCATCTTCTTAGACACTAAGAGATGGACAATTTGATTCCCCAGAGACAATGGGTCACCGTGGATCGTTGCAGGGTCGCATTCCGCCAATGGGGCGCGGAAGGGAGGCCGATCGTACTGCTCCACGGAATCCCCATGAACAGCGCCTTGTGGCATCGCGTCGGCCTGCGGCTCTCGGCGCACGGCTACCGGGTCTACGCCCCTGAGATGCTGGGGCTGGGCTACACGGACGGGCCCGACGACTACGACCACTCCCTCCGTGGCCAGGCTGGATTGTTTCGCCTCTTTGCGAGCGCCGTCGTTCAGGACGAGTATGTTCTCGTCGGCCACGACCTGGGTGGAGGTGTCGCCCAGATCGTTGTGAGTGAGACGCCGCAGTCGGTCGAGAAGTGCGTCCTGACAGACTGCGTGGCATTCGACTCCTGGCCCGTGGATGCCATCAAGCCACTGATCGCTGCCGCCCACCGCGAGACGTACCGGGAGATCTTTACGCCGGAGCACACGCGGAACTTCCTGCAAAAGGCACTGTCTTTCGGTCTGCTTGACGCCTCCGCGATCACCGAGGAGCTCATCGAGGATCTCCTCCAGGGATTGACGGGCACGGCAGACCACCTCGCGCACTTCGTACGCTTCCTGCGTGCCATGGACAACAAGCAAACGCAGGACGCTTCGTCCAAGTTGACCGGGTTTCAGGGGGAGACATTGCTTGTGTGGGCCAAGGCCGATCAGTTCCAACCCGTTTCGGTGGGCGAACGGTTGCGCAGCGTCTTGCCGCATGCGGCTTGGACTCCGATCGAGGGACGGCACTTCCATCCACTGGAAAGCTCGGCCTTGGCGGACGCGATCATCCAGTGGGACAAGGGCGCCCGAAATGGCCAGTGAGTGGGGTTCCTGTCCCGCCAGGAAGGAGCGGACGAGCTAGATGCAGGCCTAGGACCAGCTTTTCGCTCGCCTGTACAACGCACGATAGCTTGGCTTCGCGCAGATGCTTTTCGTGCGCCTACGCGGTCAGCGATGGTTACTTCGTCCTCGATCTCAATACTCGGAGCGGACTCAGACGGTAGAATAGGCCCTTGGCGGGTATTCCTTGCCAACATGTTGTCAGGCACTCCAAGTCACCAATCGTGGACGTAGTCATAGACGTAAACGTGGACGATGGATCCCGATCGATTACGTCAAGGACTACGTCCACGCGGTCTGCGAGCGGAGCGAGCCTCTCATTCGAGGCGCAGCCGTCGAATGAGCATAGGCGCTAACGCGCCTACTTCTGTCGGTGTACGGTGCCGTCACGCACCCCGATCCATGTTCCATCGCCCTTTAGCGAAAGCGCCATGAGCATCGGGACCTCACGACCGCCATCGAGCTTCACCTGCCGGTACTCCAGCTTCCGGACTGCCTCGGCCCTGCCGCCCTCGATCTCCCGGTACGTCGTGCTCTCCACTTCACCCTCCCACGCCGCTTTCTTGTCAAGCGACCGGGTCATGAACACCTTCGCCGCTTTCACGCCATTCTCCAGGATGATGTCGCGATAGGCGACCTCTGCGATCTGCACCGGGGAACCGCCTTCGCCGAGCTCGTAGAGCTTCTCCCTGTCCAGTCCGATCCATTTCCCGTCTGTGTCGACGGTTTTCCACATCATCATGGTCTGCGCGCCTTCGCCAAGGATCTCCACCGGTGTCCATTTCCGCTCCCCCACCTGCTCGGCCGTGCCGTCAGCAAGGAGCACGAAGTCGAGGCTGCCGTCACGAAAGAGCGCCGGCGCGCCCGGAATGAAGAGGTATCGGATGGTTCGCGGGGTGAGCTCCCCATTGCCCATCTTACATCTCTTGTAGGCGATCTCGTTGATCAACTTCAAAGAACCGTCGTACCACTCGCAGTACTGAATCGGATCTCCTGTGCCGCTCTGCCAAAATCTCTCCTGCATGCGGACGCTGCGGAGGAGATTCTCACGTACGAGCGCGTCCTCGGACACATGACCGCCGGAGCAGGAATAGCCGATGAACCCGAGCAGGATCACAGCCCACTGTCGAGCCGAACTCCCTGGAAGCTTTTCTTGACGTGTTTCCTCATGACCCATGGTTTGGTTGGACCTCCTGTCTGGTTCAGCTCCGATGTCGCCGATCGGATCGGCTTCAGGATGCCCTGCCAGCCTATCACGCCACGATGCGGGGTGGGCAGAGAAAAGTGTACGGCGAGCCGGTCGGCGGGGCCTGCTCTCCACTCGGCGGTTTCATGCGGATTGACAGTCAGCTGTGCCGCTGCTATCCTCCCGCCGATCGCGAACCCCGATCACCCGCAACCGCAGGCCACCTTCGCATGGTTCGCACGTACACCCAGCGAACGGAACGCGAGTGCCTTCGGCAGGAGGTTCTGAGATGGATCGCGCGCCTGCCCCGTGTTGCCGCCTGGTACTGCTCGTCGCGGCCCTCCAGTGCTCGTGCACCCTGCACAACGGTGACCCGGGAGGCACGGCAACCGACTGGGGCGGACTGGGCATCCTCGCGGGTGCGGACGAGAGGATTCAGAAGTACCGAAAGGCCTTCGCGGTCATCAACGTCGTGGCAGAGGGCGGGACACCCGCTGCGGACGCGACGATCGAGATCGAACAAGACAGTCACGAGTTTCTTTTTGGTGCAAACAACAGCCTCCTGATGCAGTACATGATCGCATCAAGCAAGCACGCGTGGCGGCCCCCGGATCGTGTGGCGCAGCAGGGCGCCGATATCACCGTACGGGACGTGGACAGCTATCTCCAGAAGCTCGCCGCACTGGCGAACTACACGACTCTGCCCGTGTGGTGGAATCTATACGAAAACGAAAAGGGCGTGATCGACGAGGATCTGTACAAGAAGGAGATTTCGCGGCTTCACGGCCAAGGGCTGAAGGTGCTGGCTCACAGCCTGGTCTGGAACAACATGACGCCTGACTGGGTGTCGGACGACTGCGATGAGCTGGGCAAAGCCCTGGACACGAGGGTGAGCCATTTCATGTCCGAATACCGAGACGCGTTCGATTATTTCCTGGTTGTGAATGAAGGTGCAAACCCATTTCGTCCGATTTTCGAAGACGATAAGATGACGCGCTGCATCAAGTTGATGGGCACGCATGCTTTCGCCTCGCGCGTCTTCACGACCGCCCGCGCGGCGGCGCCCGATGCGAAGCTGATGATCAACGAGGTCTCCATCCTGAAGCATCAGGGGTTTCCTGCGCTGCTCCGGGGTCTCACGGACCCGCGCCAGCGGCCGCTGTACGACATCATCGGCATACAGAGCCACATGCACGAGCACCTGTGGTCACTCGACGACGTATGGAAGGTGTGCGAAGGGTACGCGGCCTTTGGAGCGCCCATTCATTTCAGCGAGGTCACGGTGTTGAGCGGGTCGCCGATCAGCGGAATGAAGTACGGCAGGACGACAACCAAGGAAGGCGAGAGACTCCAGGCCGAGTATGCCGTGCGGCTGTACACGGTGCTCTTCAGCCACCCGGCCGTGCAGGGGATCATGTGGTGGAACCTGAGCGACTTTGGCGCATGGCGAGATGCCCCGGCGGGATTGCTCCGGAGTGACATGGGCCCCAAGCCGGCATACTCCGCGCTGGTGGACTTGGTGAGAAGGAAGTGGTGGACGCGAGCGCAAACCAAGACCTCACGCAACGGACGGGCAGGATTCACCGGGTTCTTCGGCATCTATCACGTTACCGTGACTCCAAAGCAGGGCCGGCCGAAGGTGTTCGACATCCGGCTATCGAAGGACGGCGTCAGGGAATTCACGCTGGCACTGTGAAATCGGCCGATGGCCGGCTGAAGCGGCTCACACGCAGCCGGCCCTGGCTCGTTGCCAGGGGCTCGTGGACATGCGGGGCGACGCCGGCCTCCCCTTGCAGCCGTTCCGGGCGTGTCCGGGAGGACAATACTGGAGTTGTCCTGCGGTACATTGACTGATCAGAGGGCTGACTCTATTGTCGAGCGCAAGGAGGAATCACACATGAAGACAACCCCGTTCGTCCTGGCGTGCGCCGCTCTGTCGATCTCGAACGCCCATGGCGCGCAGTGGCAAGACGACCATGTGACGGGCAGGGCCCGCCCAGGTATCGGGGTTCCCGCCGGTGCGAACGTTCAGGTCATCGAGAAGCGGGAGGGGTTGGTTGCCGTGGCGATGGCCGGTCGCGGGTTCGCTACGTCGATGCGACGGGAATCGTGAGAGTCATCGTCGAGCTCCGCGAGACGCCTCTGTTTGTTCAGAGATTCGAGGATGCACGCCATGCACAGCCCGGTGGAACTGCCAAAGTCGTGATCAAGTTCGATCTGCGGAAGCGAGACGCGGACGCCCCCGTATTGACCTCGCTCAAGCTGCTCAGTTCATCCGGTCTGCCAGCCGATGCTCGTCGGGGAGAGAAGCCAGAGCTGGTCAGGATCAGCGCAGCGGACTACACCCCTACTGAGCTCGGCTATCTCATATACCAGTCAGATTGGCTTGATGCGGCGCACCTGTACTACCGCGAATGCAGGACCGGGAATTGGACCGAGCTCCCGCTCAGGCTTGTAACCCAGGATGCCACGACCGCACCGCTGCCCTTCGGCTACATCTGGGAATCAGGACTGCCTTCCCTGACGGGATGCAGTTCGAACAGGATCGATATCAAGATCAAGGTCCGAGACAAGTCGGGGAATTCGACCGAGTGGATCATGGAGCCGGGGTTCGTCTCGGCTGCGCCATAGTGGACGCACGTCCTCCCTCAGCCTCCGGGCCGGGAGATCTTCCTGCGCATCGGCCGGAGGATCTGCTCAGTCTCGTGCAGGGGCTGGACGCGATCGTGTGGGAAGCCGAGGCGATGCCCAACGAACGATTCGGCCGCGGGGGTCAGCCGATGCGCTTCACGTTTGTGAGCCCCCAGGCGGCGTCGATGCTGGGCCATCCTGTTCGGCGTTGGCTGCGGGAACCGGCCTTTTGGGAGGGACTCATCCATCCTGAAGACCGGAGCCGCGTGGCTGCCCTCTTCGAACGCATCGTAAAGGAATGCCGGAGCGCCACGATCGAGTACAGGCTTCTTGCCGCCGATGGCCGCATCGTGCGGGTGCGCGATCGGATTAGCGTTGCGCGCGGCGCCGAGGGTCAGGCCCGCCTGCTCCGCGGGGTCATGGTGGACACGCCCGAGGCGAAGCAGACTGAGGAGGAGCTTCGTCGGAACGCGGAAAGCTATCGGGCATTCGTCGATCAGAGCTCGGAGGGCATCTGGTGCTGGACGACAGAGCCGCCCATGCCAGTCGACCTCTCGGAAGATGAACAGGTCGACTTCATGTACAGGAATTCCCGGCTGACCCAATGCAACATGACCAACGCACGAATGTACGGGTTGGACCGACCCGAGCAGCTGATCGGTGCTCGCCTTGAGGACCTCCTGCCGCGATCGGATCCGCACAATGACGAGTACCTTCGGAGCCTCATCCGATCAGGCTATCGACTCGTAGACGCGGAGTCGCACGAGGTCGACCGGAATGGCAAGCCGAAGTACTTCCTCAACAACTTGGTTGGCATCGTGGAAAACGGCCGGCTGGTGAGGGCGTGGGGCTCGCAGCGGGACATCACGGAGATGCGCAACGCCGAGGAGGAGACCCGACGACAGAAGGCGCTGTTCCAAGAGCTGTTCGAGAGATCGCCCAGCGCGATCCTGGTGCTGGACACCGACGATCTGGTCATGCAGGCGAATCGTGGTTTCGAGCGGCTGTTCCAGTATTCCAGAGACGAGGTTGTCGGGCGGCACGTCAACGACATACTCGTTCCGGATGACCAAGCCGATGAGGCGAGCACGCTGAGCCGAATGGCCTTGAACGGCGAGACCGTGCGCAAGGAGTCCGTGCGGAAGCGGAAGGACGGCAGCCTTGTCACGGTCTCCATGCTGGGCTACCCGATCCATATCGACGGCACAGTCGAGGCGATCTACGCCATCTATACGGACATCACCGATCGTGTGCGAGCCAATGACGCGATCCGCGATCTCGCGAGCGGCGTTTCCGCCGGGACAGGTGTGGCGTTCTTCCGGTCGCTCGCCCAGCACCTGACGAAAACGCTCGACGTCGACTTCGCTTTCGTCGGGGCTGTTGCGAACGGCGCGCCGAGCCGTTTTGCGACACTGGCCGTATCTGAGCGCGGGCAGATGATGGAAAACCTCGAGTGTGAGGTGGCCGGGTCGCCAGTAGAGCAGGTAATCGGGCGAGAGCTCGCCTACTACCCGGAGGACCTGCTGGAGATCTTCCCTCGGGACCAGCTTTCCGCCCGGCTCGGGGTGGACAGCTTCATGGGGGTGCCGCTCTTCGACTCCGAGAAGCGACCGCTCGGTGTCCTGACTGTCATGCATCGTGGGCCGATCGTCCACGAGCAGCTTACCCGATCGGTCCTCCAGATCTTCGCAATCAGAGCGGCGGCTGAGCTCGAACGGATGCGATCAGAGGAGCAGCTCAGGCATTCCCAGAAGATGGAAGCGGTCGGGAGGTTGGCAGGAGGGATCGCTCACGACTTCAATAACCTCCTCACAGCCATCTCCGGGTACTCAGATCTCGTCCTGGCCAGGATGTCGATTCACGAACCGCTGCGACGCCAAGTCGAGGAGATCCGGAAGGCGGGCGAACGGGCTGCATCGCTCACACGCCAGCTGCTCGCCTTCAGCCGCAAACAGATGCTCCAGCCGAAGGTGCTCGATCTGAACGCTGTCGTCGCCGACATGGAGAAGTTGCTGCGCCGACTGATCGGGGAGGACATCGAGCTCCGCACGGAGCTCCAACCGGGGCTCGCTCGCGTCAGGGCCGACCCCAGCCAGATCGAGCAGGTCATTCTCAACCTCGCCGTGAACGCCCGGGATGCCATGCCGAGCGGCGGCCGGCTTCTCATCCAGACCGCTCGCCTCGACGATCAGGGGACCTTTCCTTGCCTGCAATCGGATCTGATGTATGGACCCGGGAGTGCGGGTGCGTCAGGAGGCTGGTGTGAGCTCGCCGACGTCATCACGGCGGGTCAATTCGCCATGCTGGCGATCACCGACACGGGAGCCGGAATGGACGCCGACGTCTATGGGCATCTCTTCGAGCCATTCTTCACCACCAAGGAGAAGGGCAAGGGCACCGGGTTGGGGCTGTCGATGGTCTACGGAATCGTGAAGCAGAGCAACGGACAGATCTGTGTCTCGACCGAGCCAGGAAGAGGGACGACGGTCAGGATCTGTCTGCCGACGGTGCGGGCCGAGCCCGAGGCAGGCTTTGATAGTGCAGCAGGCACCCGGATGGCCAAAGGTACCGAGACGATCCTATTGGCCGAGGATGAAGAGGTGGTCCGAAGGATGGCGAAGGAGATTCTGGAGAGCTGCGGATACACGGTGCTCGAGGCCGCCGATGGCCTCGATGCGTTCTCGATCTCGGAGAAGCACACGGGCGAGCTCCAGCTCCTGCTGACTGACGTCGTCATGCCGGGAATGAACGGCTACGATCTGGCGAAGCGCCTGGCGCTGGTGAGGCCTCAGATGCGGGTCCTCTACGTCTCCGGGTACACCGGGGACACCCTGATCGGCCAGGATGCGCTTGGGCCGGGGACAGCTTTCCTGCAAAAGCCCTTCGCGCCCGACAGGCTGACGCAGAAGGTCCGCGAGCTGCTCGACAGGTGCTGACACAGAGCTGCGGCATAGTCGGGACGCCGATTCAGGCGAACCAGTTCCGAACGAATCCGCAGATGGCGCGGAGGAGCCCTCTCTGTGCTCTCCGTGTCTCTGCAGTCCGTCGGCCTTCAAGAGCTCGAGCGAGGTGAGCACGGGCGGGTTCGCGTCGCGCTGACGCAGATCGAAGGCGAGAATCAGCTTCGCGGCTCCCCCGGGCTGGGACATCGGGTAGTCCGACGTCACTTCGAGCTCGTGACGTAGCCGATCGCCGCCACCTCGTCCACGAGGCTCCGCGGGTGTTGGAGGGTGACGGCCGTTCCCGGCGCGGTCATTCCTCTGTCCACGTGATGGCGTACTCACAGCGCTTGTCTGGCACTGCCATCTCAGAAGACGCAATGACCCACCGGCCACGACCACCCGCTTCCTGCCGGGCAAGCTCAAAGTGGCACATCGCAATCCCCATGTCCACGCGCTGCAGGTCCGCCAGTCGCAGCAGCATGAAAGTCAGGGTTCCTTGGCCGTAGCCCGGGGTGCGCTGAAGGAAGAAGTGCCAGTCCTTGCCTCGCTGCACCACCCGCCAGGGCTGTTTGTTGGACGCTGAAGGCGCCAGCCGCAAGGCTTCGAGCGCCGTGGCGTGTTGGCCGGCCTCCTCTGGTGACAGCGGTTGCCCAAAGCTCCCGCGGAAAAAGAGCTGCGCCCACGGCAGGCGGCTATGGCCTCGCATCCGTGTGCGCAGCCGGCCGTGCTCGGCGCCCTCCGCCGCCAACCCTACCGAAGCCACCGCGGGCACCTTTTCATGCGCGTCCGTGGCGATCGCGCGTGCAAAACGGCTCTTGGTGAAGCTGCCGCCCAGCCAGCATGTCCCCAGTCCCAATGTCGCCGCGTGCAGGATCGCCCGCTCCATTTCGTAGCCGTAGTCTTCCAAGTTCTTCTCACCCGGCGGCATAGCGCCCACGATGAATGCCTGGGCTCCCTTGATGAACCCGTAGGTGCCCAACCCGCGCAGCGCTTCGGGATCATCCACTGTGGCGGCGATGAGCCGGAAACGCAGCGGAGTTCCCAGGGGCCCCATGAGGACGGCGCATAGATGCGCCTCCAGTTCTGCTCGCTGCTGCGCGCTCATCGGCTGCGGATTGTAGAGGCGGCAGGAATAGCGCCGCCGCGCCGCCTCAATGACGGAGTGCAGGGCGGGCCCAGCTCCTGGCCGGGTCTTGGCGTTCTTGACGGACTCGACGGGGGTGGATAGCATCATGATCATAACCTCACTGTAGCCGGCATTATGAGAGCAAATACTCGCGTTTGTCAAGATAACACGAGTAAACGCTCATCTCGCAGAATTCCTCGGCAGGTGCGCAGCAGGGAACGGGTGGATCTGCTGTTGGATACGGCGTCAGAGTTGTTTGCGGAGCTTGGCTATGAAGCGACCACTACCAACGCGATTGCGGAGCGGGCGGAGGTCTCCATCGGCTCGCTGTACCGGTACTTCCCGGACAAGCAGGCCATCCTCAAGGCGCTGGCGGCGCGGCACCTGGAGCAGCTTCGCGGCCTGTATGCCCGGGTTTTCACAGACGACGTCGTGTACTTGCCGCTGCCCGTGCTCCTGGACCGGCTGGTCGATCCCTTCCTGGAATTGCACTTGGGACGTCCCGACTACGCGCACATCCTGTTGGGCGCCAGCGTTTCGGCGGACATAGCCGCGGCGGGGAGCGTGGCGGAAGATGAGATCCAGGAGCGCTTGACGCATCTCTTCCTGCGCGTGGCCCCGCGATTGAGCAAGGCCCGTGCCCGGCTCGTTGCCACCGTGTGCAAAGGAACCGTCAAGGCGCTGATAGCCATGGCGTCGGAGGTGAATGACCGGAAGCACCGAGCCAAGATCGTAGCGGAGACCAAGCAGATGATGCTCTTGTATTTTCAGTCGGTGCTGCGCAGATGACGGACCAAGATGACGGACGGTGTCTTTAGTCTCTTACAAGTTGCGTGTTGACACGAAATGGCAAGACTCTCGAGAGCGCGAGATCCTCCGAACCCCCTCTCAGGAAAGCAGGAAGGGAGGAATGCAGGAACGGAGCAGTCATCTCCGGAGCTCAGGGTGGCATCGAA
>JACPPM010000073.1 GCA_016191015.1 Acidobacteriota bacterium
GCGATGTGCCTCTCAGCCATTTCATCGGTCAGATAACCAGCGCTTGCTCGAAGACAGCCCCAAGTCCCATGGTGCCATCCCCCAGCAACGTGAATGTGGTCGCTGGCCGTGTGCGTCCAGTTCGTATCGTTTCGCCCGACCACATTACACGACCCTATTCTTCGCCTGCAAGGCGAGGGGTTTCCACCATCCCGGATGGTGACACTAAACTCGGCAAGGGGGCTGTCTCAAGCACGTTGTCACAGAGGGCATCGCCGCATTCGATTTTTTTCTCGCCGGCGCCGGGCTGCGACGCAGTGCCTGGCACTCATCCCTTGCAATGATCCCCGCGGCGGCATATGCACTGGCCTACTCACTCCTCTTCTCAGAGCGAACGGCCTACTACGATCTTGGGCTGTGGGCGGCTGCGAAAATTCCTCACCTCTGGGCCTCTTTCTGCCAGCTCACTACTCCAAGTGCGTACAAGTGCTCCTTCGGTGCTCCCGAACTAGTCGCCTCAGCGCTTCTCCTCGGTTGCTGTGTGATCGCGGTCGCTCGTCACAGCACCTGCATCGGGCTGGGACTGTCCTTTTTCTTCCTGTCCACGATCCCGGTACTCTTCATTCCTTTTGTGTCGACGCGCTACACGACCGTCCCACTTGTCGGATTCGTCATCGTGATGACGGGGGTGACACGCGAGGCCGTGGCGGCGGCCCGGAGGAAGCGGCTTGCCGCCATAGTCGCCGGTGCCTGCGTCGCCGCATACTTCTCGCTGGGAGTCCGTGTGTTGGGCGGCGACATAAAGGACATGGACCGAACGGGGTTTCAATACGGCGTACTACTAGCCGAAGCGGAGACGTTCGCCGATCAGATCCCAATTGACCGACCGATAGTCTGGGTGCGCCTCGAGCGGCGGAACCCTCTGTTCCATCTCAGGGCGCAGGGGTCCTTTGGTGTCCCAAAGATTTACTTCCAGCGGGATCTCACGCCCTACGGACTCGCGGATTGGGCTCCGCTCTTCTCCTTCGTCCGCTTCTCCAAGCGCGGTGTGATCCTCACGGACCTTGCCCCGCGTTCAGATCTGGCCGGTCGCCCCTACGCGGTCGTCGCGCACACAGCCGGACGATTCCTCCGCCTGGATCCCCGCGCGAGCGCCCCTGTCGAAGAGGCGGACATCTGGAGGCGACAGGGGCATCCCGCAGGCATCATCGGCCTCTGGCATGCGCATGGCGAGTCGACGGATGCCCCGACGAATTAGCCAGCGAGCAACATCACTCAGGGCCCTGCGACGGAGATTACCGTCAGCCCCCCGTCACGACCGTCCCCGGCGTACAGATACGGCTTGGCCCACCTCACGAGCGAAACGTCGAAGCCCGGCAGATAGGAGCCGAGCAGCACCGGCTTCGAACGATTAGAGACATCGTAGGCATCGATGCCCGAGAACCGGCTCGCCAGGAACGCCCGTCCCCCGGAGACGCTCAGCGATCGCACGTACTGGGGCGGGGTGAGGTCGAGCGCCGAAAGGAGGAGAGGGGCGGCCGGAGAGCCGAGGTCGAAAACCGACAGAGATCCGAGGCCCGCGGCGAAGAGATAGCGCGTCTGCCAGGCGAGTCCGTACGTACCTGTCAGCGGCACCTGCTTCGAGATCACCGGTGCGCCCGGTTTCGGGAGACTGATGACGAACAGGTCACTCCCGTTGCCGGCATAGGCGACATTTCCGCGCACGGCGATGCAGTCCACCCACCCGCCGAGCGCCAGCGAAGCAACGCGCCGCGGTTTCGCGGAATCGGAAACGTCGACGACGTCAATCCCGGCACTACCGCGCGCAACCACGGCGTTCGTCCCCAGAAGAGCCACCGCATATGCGGCGGCCGAGTACGTCCCGACCTGACGGACCGCTCCCGAGACGCTGAGGATCCGCATCCCTCCGGTGCCACATGCCACGTAGGCCTTGCCGCCCGAGACGCGGGCATCCAGTGGGGAGCTGGAGAGGTCGAGCGATGAGCTGATGGTGATCGCGGACGGGGATGAAATATCGAGCACGGAGAAGCCGTTGTGGAAGTCGGCGATGTACGCCTTGCCGGACGCTACATCCAGGGAACGGGCGACTCCGAGAGTACGGCGCCGGTCCTTGACGCGCGGCTCGCGCGCATCCGACACGTCCACCGTCACCAAGCCGGAGAAGTCAGAGGCCAGGTAGTACGTTGACTGCGACAGACTCCCATCTACAGCCGTCGTCGAAAGTGTCGAAAGGACCGATGGCGAGCGTGGATTGGAAACATCGAGGATGCTGAGTCCTCCGCCACCGTTGCAAACGTACAGCCTTTTCCCCGCCAGATCGAGATCCGCCGCGCGCCCTGGGAGGTTTTGCACGGCAACCTCGCGCGGAGCGAATCGGTCGGAGATGTCGTAGACGGCGAGCCCGCCGTCGAGCAGGGAGTCGTAGAGGTATGTGCCCGAGACAGTGAGACGGCCGTTGTAACGGACGTTTTCAAGCGACCCCGCGAATCTCGGGCTCTCGATCGTCGCAATATCGTAGACACGGAGGCCGTTGACACCGTCGGAGACATAGAGAGCTCCGGCCGCGGCGACCACATCCTCCACGTAGTAGCTCTCAAAGACGGTCGTGACGAGCCTGGGGTGATTTCGATCGGAATAGTCCACCAGGTACACGGCCCGGTTGCCCGCGACGACGAAGGCGTATGGATCCATGAGCTGCAGTCCCTGTGAGAAGCCGGCGAGCTGGAGTGTCGACGCCACACGAGGGGCGGTTGGGATGGCGACATCGACGATCACTAAGCCTGCGTCCGCGCAGGCGGCATACACGTAACCGGCGGCGGCGCGCACTTTCCTTATCGCGCCAGGCAAAGTCAGCCTCGCCGCGTCTTTCTTCGACCGCAGATCGCGCACGATCAGGTCCGCCGCCTGGCTGTAGTAGAGGTAGCTACCCTGGACCTCTGCGGCCGACGTTCTCCCGCCAAAATGACCGGCGTTTGTGAAAACGAGGCCTGCGTCCGTTGCGTGCCCAGCCGGGCCAAGCGCGAGTCCGAGGAACAGGGCCGTCCATAGCCTCATGCACCAATTCTGGCCTCTCCTGCCGCACGGTTCAAGGGAAAGATTGTGCATCAGATCCTTCGTCGCCTCCCCCCACCCGTCCCGACTCCACGGATTGACGGGATCGCTGTCCAGGCCGCTTACCTGTCAGCTCACTGGGCGAAGGTCCAAAGGTTTTGTTCGCGCGTAAACCTGTAGGTATCACCGATTATGGCCGGCGCTACGATGGTGAGCCGGCGCGAAACCCCCATGGGGATGCTGTAGGTCAGCAGGGGGAGTGACGGGAGATCGTCGCAGATCGTCCGCTGAATCAGGCCGTAGCTCCGGCGCTTCTCTTCTCCCGGGAGCAAATCGGCGGCTTTTGCAAAGAGATCGTCCACATCCCGGTTCCTGTAGGCGCTCACGTTGTATTCGCTGTTCGAACGGTACAGGTTGCCGACATCGTCCGGGTCAGCCGAGAACGAGAAGCCGTAGATGGCGCAGTCGAAATCGCCGGAGAAGAGCCTCTTCTCGAAGAGCCCGCGTTCCAAAGGGACCACGACAGCATCGATCCCGAGATGGTCGATCAGCCCTTGCTGGATCACCTGCGCGATCTGCCCCCGCTTGCTGCTCTCGGAGTTGTAGAGGATCGCGAGACGGGCGGGCATGCTCTGGAGGTCGCGCCCGCCCAACCCTGAAGGGGGATCGAAATCCGGGACGGTGGCGCTGTCATCCTTCCACTCACCGTCCAGAAACGCACTGTCGACCACGCGGCCGCGTCCCCAATAGAGGTACCGGACGATCTCCTCCCGATTGACGCACCGCGCAATCGTTCGCCGGACGGAGAGGCTCGTCAGCCGATTCATGTTGAAAAACAGGAGCTCCACCGCTCTCGTCGGCACGGAAAGGACTCGCACCCGAGAGACCATGTCCGGATCTCCCTCCGCCTCCCGCAGGAGATCCATCGGGATCTCGGACAAGTCCGTCGAACCTGCGGCAAGCTCGAGGTACTGCGTCGTCGGATCGGGGACGGTCCGGCAGCAGACGGCTGGAATCGCCGGAGGCTGGCGATGGTAGGACGGATTCGCGAGGAGAGTGATGCTGCCGGCGTCCCGATTGCCGGCTCGGTAGAAGCCGGTTCCGATCGGGTTGTGATCCAGATCTTTGACATGGGCCGGGAGGACGCGCGATGTGAGCGCGTGCAGGATCGCGAACGACGGCCGGTCGAGGTGGAAGGTCACATCGGGCCAGGCCGCCACGTCCACTCGACCGATCGTTTTGAACGGAGCCGAAAACGGATACTCATCCGAGCTGTACCTGCTGATCGTCTCGACGATGTCGGCCGGCGTGAGCGGCCGGCCGTCGTGCCACATGACATCCGATGAGAAGCGCAGCGACACCCTCTCGGGCGTCGCCTCATGGAGGATCGCAAGATCCGGCGCGAGCCTCCCGGCGCCGTCGTAGCGCAGGACCCCGCTGTAGACACGTCCGAGCATCTCGTGAGCGACATCCGAGAACGCGGCGACCGGATCGAGGGACTCCGGGGAGCTGCGATACGACTCGACGATCATGCCGGTCTTCGGATTTCGCACACCCCGGCATCGGGATGCCAGGAGCGCGCCCGCGCATAGGAACTCCCGGCGCTTCAACTCGCGGCCGTTTCTATTCCGCTGTCACGGCCGCGCACGCGGTCCGGATGTCGCCTTCGTAGAAGCCTTCGATCAGCCGGTACACGGTTCCATCCTTCTTGATGATGTAGTTCATCGGCTGGTAGAAGGCGTGGTAGAGCGTGTAGGCGCTGTGGGTGGGATCCGAGTTCACCACGTCGCCGAGGACGGTGAAGGTCACCTGGTTGCCATCGACCCATGTCTTGAGGAGGTCCGACGTGGGATCGATGCTCGTATTCTGGTCCAGATCGTCATACAGGACTTCGACCAGGACCAGACCTTTCGGCTGGTACTCCTTGTAGATGTCCCTGAGCGCGGCAGTTTCGACCTGCGTGTACCGGGACCACATGCTGCCGAGCACGAGCAGGATCGGTTTCCCGCGGTAGTCATAGAGCGACCACGGTTTCGTACGATAGTCCTTCAGTGTGAAGTTGGGCGCGGTCTTGTCCTTGACCGATGTCGGAGTGGCGAACTGATTCGCCGCAATCGTGAACTCGTCGGCCACCTGAACGAAGGGCGCCTCACGAGTATTGTTGGTCTCCGAGATTTCGACAACTTTGTTGGCAGGGTCCGCGATGGCCTTGGCGACATAGGTCCCCTTGGTCTTGGGAATCGTCAAGCCGGTCGCTTCGAAAGGCATCGTCGAGCCCGCGGGCAACATGCTCGCGAATGTGTAGGTCTGCTTCTTGACGGAGTCCAGATAAAGATCAACCTTGAAGTTCTTCACCCCGGTTCCACCTGAGTTGAATACGTGGACACGAGTGAGCCCGTCGAAAGTGCCCCAGGTGATCTGGGCGATTCGAAGGTCCGGTCCTTTCGCGAGTGCGGCCTGGATCTCGAACGTGTTCTCCGTGTTGAACACGATGCTCGACGCACCCACCGCCGTCTTGACTACGACGACACGCTTGCCGGTCACCAGGGCCGGGATGTCGATCTCCACCACCACGTAGCTCGGATCCTTCTTGACGACCTTCGTGACGGTGATGTTCTTATCGACACCACTCTGTTTCCGGAACTCTATCGTCGTGAAATTCTGGAAATACCTTCCGACGACTTTGAAATTCGGGATCTTCTGACCGGCCCGTGCGGTGACCGGGAGGACCTGCAGCACTTCGGGATACGGATCTGCTGCCGCAAGCAAACCGGCCCCCCCGAGAATGAGTGACACGACCAAAGCGAGCTTCTTCATTACGCCCCCCTTTCTTGAATACGCCTCTTACCGTTTCCCCATCAATAGGATCATTATAGCCTTTTGGACGTGCAAGCGGTTCTCGGACTCGTCGAACACCACCGATTGCGGCCCGTCGAGCACCTCGTCAGTCACTTCGTCGTTGCGGTGTGCGGGGAGGCAGTGGAGGAAGACGGCATGCGGAGCGGCGGCCGCCATCAACTTCGAGTTGACCTGGTACGGCGGGAAAACCTTGGCCCGATTCGCGGCCTCGGCCTCCTGCCCCATGCTTGCCCACACATCCGTGTATACAGCATCAACGCCCCGGACCGCCTCGAACGGATCTCTCACCACCTCGACCTTCCCGCCGGTCCGTTTGGCGTCTTCGCGGGCTGACGAAACGATCTCGGCGTTGGGCTCGTAGCCTGCAGGCGTGCCGACTCGGATTTCCATGCCGAGCTTCGCGGCGCCGAACATGAGAGAGTGAGCGACGTTGTTGCCGTCGCCGACGTAGGCTATCTTGCGGCCCCGCAAGTCCCCGAATTTCTCGATGAGTGTGAGGTAGTCCGCGAGCGCCTGACAGGGGTGCAGAAGGTCTGTCAGGCCGTTGATGACCGGGATCCCGGCGTGTAGCGCCATGTCTGTCACAGTCTTGTGGGCGAACGTCCGGCACATGATTCCATCAACCCAGCGTTCGAGATTCTTCGCTATATCGCGGACACTCTCGCGCTTGCCGAGCCCCACGTCCTGCGCCAGGTAGATGGCATGGCCTCCGAGCTGCGTCATGCCCGCTTCAAACGTCACACGCGTCCGCAGCGATGGTTTCTCGAACAGCATGGCGAGGGTCTTTTGGTTGAGCGCCCCGCTGTAGCGTTCTGGAAAAGCCTTCACATCTCGCGCAACGGCGAAAATCTCGTGGACTTCTCCTTCAGGCAGATCATGGATGGAAATGAGGTCTGTCGACGTCATATTTGCTCCTCCGGAGTATGAATTCTAGCTTCCAGGCCAACGGCGCTACAACCGCGTCCCATCATCACGGCACGATCCGGGTCCCGGCCCGTCTCAGGAGCGCTGAACCGAGCTTCTCGGCACACGTGATCAGCACCTCCGAACCGCCCCCTTCGATATAGTTGATCGCCGCGCGGATCTTGGGACCCATACTGCCGGCCGGGAACTGACCTTGCTCGAGATATTTCTTCGCCTCCCGCAGGCGCAGCACAGGCAGGGGTCGCTGGTTCTTCTTCCCGAAGTTGAGGTAGACCGTCTCGACCTCCGTCAGGATGATGTAGAGATCCACCTTCAGCTCGGCCGCCAGTAGCGCGCTGGCGTAATCCTTGTCGATGACCGCCTCAACTCCCTGAAGCAGTCCCCTGCCATTGATGAATACCGGGATCCCGCCTCCGCCGGCCGCCACGACGATCTTTCCTTCGCGGACCAGCTTCCCGATCGCATCCTTCGGCACCACGTCGATCGGGCGCGGCGAGGCCACGACCTTCCGGTACCCTCGCCCGGCATCTTCGACCATCCGCCATTTCTTCTCCTTCATCAGCGCGAGGGCACGGTACTTGCTGAAGAACGGACCGACCGGCTTGGTCGGATTCGCGAACGCCGGGTCGTCCCTGTCGACGATCACCTCAGTCAGAATCGTGATGACCTCCTTGTCCAGACCGGCCTTGCGAAGCTGATTGGTCAGGGCCATCTCGAGCATGTAGCCCATGCTCCCCTCGGTCTGGGCCACACAAATGTCCAGACTCAGCGGCGGCACCTTCGTGATCGCTTCTTCGACCTGAATGAGGATGTTCCCAACCTGCGGGCCGTTGCCGTGCACCAGAATCAGCTCAAACCCCTTGCGGATGATCCGCATCATCAGCCGTGCCGCTGAATCCGCGTTGCGGAGCTGCTCCATCTGCACTCCGCGCTCATTCGATCTGATCAGCGCGTTCCCGCCGAACGCGATCAGAGCAACTTTTCTAGCCACTGTTGTGTTGTGGAGCGCACAGAGTGCGGCACGGACCCCGTCGCAACTGCCGCGCCCCTTGACCCACGAGCATCGAGATCCGTCTCAGCCTATCGTGGACAGGACGTCTTCGAGAGTGGGCTTGCCGATCTCCTGCAGGTCGTAGCCGACACGCAGAGCCGGCTTCTTGATCTTCACGATCCTGCGCAGGTCGATGGGCGTTGCGATGAGCACGACGTCGCACGGCGTGCGGTTGATCGTGGTTTGCAGATCTTTGACCTGCTTCTCGCCATAGCCCATGGCGGGGAGGAGCGTCCCGATCTTGGGGTATTTCTGAAACGTCTCCGTGATTGTCCCGACTGTGTAGGGTCTCGGATCGACCAGCTCGGCCGCGCCGAACTTCGATGCAGCGACAACACCAGCGCCATACTGCATCTCTCCGTGAGTGAGAGTCGGCCCATCTTCGACAACGAGGACGCGCTTGCCCCGGATCTTCTCGGAGCTTTCGACCGAGATCGGAGAAGCGGCGTCCACGACCACCGCCTGGAGGTTCACGTCGCGGATGTTCTTTCTGACGCGGTCGATGGACTCGGAATCAGCCGTGTCGATCTTGTTGATGACAATCACATGAGCGCGGCGGAAGTTGGTCTCCCCCGGATGATACGTCAGCTCATGTCCGGGCCGATGCGGGTCGACGACGACGATCTCGATGTCGGCCTTGTAAAACGGAGTATCGTTGTTGCCTCCGTCCCAGAGAACGACGTCGGCCTCCTTCTCGGCCTGCCTCAGGATCGCCTCGTAGTCAACGCCGGCATAGACAACCGATCCGCGGTTGATGTGCGGCTCGTACTCCTCCATCTCCTCGATTGTGCAGTTGTGGCGGTCGAGATCGGCGAGCGAGGCGAACCGCTGGACGCGCTGCTTCACCAGATCTCCGTACGGCATCGGGTGACGCACCGCGACCACGCGCATGCCGCGCGCCCGGAGGATCTCCGCGACTCTTCGCGTTGTCTGGCTCTTGCCGCAACCCGTGCGAACTGCGCAGATCGAAACCACGGGCACCGACGACTTCAACATCGTCTTTGCGGGACCGATCAGGCGGAAGTCGGCGCCTGCCGCGAGTGTCATCGATGCCTTGTGCATTACGTACTCGTGCCGGACGTCCGAATATGCAAACACCACCTGGTCGATCCGCCTCTCGCCGATGATCTGGATCATCTCGGCTTCGGCGAGGATCGGGATCCCCTTGGGGTAGAGCTTCCCGGCCAGCGCGGCCGGGTATTTGCGGCCTTCGATATCCGGGATCTGCGTTGCCGTGAAGGCGACCACGTCATAGGTCGGATCGTCCCTGAAGCAGGTATTGAAGTTGTGGAAATCGCGCCCCGCGGCGCCAAGTATGAGCACTCTGATTCGGCCGTCAGCCATCGGAATGTCCTCGCTTTCTCAGGCTCCAAAATGGGCAATGAAAGCGCGTATCTTCGCCGTTTCGGCCGGGGATTGTCAAATCAGACGTGACACTTCCTGAGATTCGGAGGACACTTTGCCGCAGTACAGCCAGCATGTCATCCTGAGGCTCGGCGCAGCCGGGCAGAAGGATCTCCTGCAAGACCCGTAGCCCATGGAGGAGATCCTTCGTCACCGGGCTTCGCCCGGCTCCTCAGGATGACATTGCGCGCATGCCCGTGTGCGTCTACTCCGAATCTCAGTGACACTTCAGTCTCGTGGTGACGGTGGTCGGCCATGACGCTAGCGCGTGCCCTCGCGCAAGTACCGCGCGGCGTCCTCCGGGAGTGTCGGATTGATATAGAAGCCGGTTCCCCATTCGAATCCGGCGACTTTGGTGAGTCGCGGAATGATCTCCATGTGCCAGTGATAGTCGTCCTCGATCGTCTTCCAGTAGTTCGCCTTCTTGTAGTAGACGGGCGCTGTGTGGACAAGGAAGTTGAATGGCGGATCCTGCAGCGTGCTGAACAGCATCGACAGCGTGGTCCGGACGCATTCAGCGAACGGCTTGATAAGCTCGTCGCGGATCGTGTGGAAATTGGCGCAATGCTCCTTGGGCAGGATCCACGTCTCGAACGGGAACTTGGATGCAAACGGAGCAAACGCAACGAAATGCTCGTTCTGGAAGACAATCCGCTCGCCCTCCTCCATCTCCTCGTTCAGGATGTCGCAGAACAGGCATCGCTCCTTGCGTTGGTAGTGGAGCGAGGCGCAATTGAGCTCCTCCTTGACCCACCTCGGCGTGATCGGAAGTGCGATGATCTGCGAGTGCGGGTGATCGAGATTGGCGCCGGCTGCAGCACCGTGGTTCTTGAAGATCTGGATGTAGCGGAAGCGCGAGTCCCCTCGCAACTTCGTCATCCGATCGACATGCATCCGGATGATCTCCTCGACCTGATGCGTCCCGATGGTGTCGAGATTCGCGTCATGATTCGTGCTCTCCACGACGATTTCGTGTGCGCCGACGCCGTTCATAAGATCGTAGATGCCCTGTCCGCGCCGCTGGAGCTCCCCCTCGGTGCGCAGCACGGCGAACTTGTTGGGAATCGTACGAACCCACCAGCCGGGCTGATTCACCTTGCTGCCGGCCTCCCGGAAAGCGTAGATCTCCGGCGGCGTCTTGCCTTCGTTGCCGGGACAAAACGGGCAGAACCCACCCTTCTTCGTGGACTCGACCGATCCGAAATCAGACGGCCGCAGGCCCCGGTCGGGAGTGACGATCACCCAACCGTTACTGAGTGGGTCTTTCCGGAGGATCGACATCGTCAGGGGGTCCTATCGCTGTCGTGCGATGTCACGGAGACTGCGCGCCGATCGACCAGCAGTGCCTGCAACCCCGCGTGTCGGAAGTCCCTCTCGCGTACTCACGCGGACCCGGCTGGCCGATGCAGGCGCGGGCCGCCGTCACTCCACCACGACCACCGAGTTCCTCCCACCGAAAGGATCGGCCAGCGTGTGCGTGTTGCTCGGGTCTTCAATCCACTTGCCGTCAACGACGAACTTGTATTGATAAGTGCCCGGAACCAGCTTCACCTTGGCCTGCCAAACCCCTTTCTTGTCCATCTTCATCTTCACCTCTTCGGTGCCCCACTGATTGAAGTCCCCCGCCAGAAAGACCGCCGTCGCCTCGGGCATCTCCAGTCTGAACTCCGCACCAGGCGCCTTCGTCCTGGGCTTGCTCTCTTTGGGTTCCTTCGCTCCGCTTTTTGCTCTAGCCATTTCCGTCATACCTCCTTGGGAAACAGTACCGTCGAGGCCGTCGCCTCTCAGAAGCCCTCGTCGTCGGATTCCTTTTCCCCTCCGGAGATCGGACGAGGACGCGAGCAACCTTACGGTTATTTCCGAACCGGGCACATGATATGTGCCGAGTGGAGAGTGTGTCAAGATCCGAGCCCGATCCTGAATCCGGCGACAACGTCGCCCGAGACCTACAGCCGTGCGAGGTACGCACCCAGGTGCGCGTTGAAAACGCTCGGATTCTCGAGGTTGCTCAAATGACCAGCGCCGGGGATCACATGGAGCTCAGAGCCGGCTATCCGATCGGCCATCGCGCGAGAGACGGCCGGAGGCGTGAGGGAATCCTCCTCGCCGACCATGAGCAGCACGGGGATTCGTATGAACGGCAGGACGGGGGTGGTATCGGGACGTCGCATGAGCGCCTGCTGACCTTTGATCAGGACGTCGGGCACAGTGCTCAGAATCGTGGCCCTGATACGCTCGACCGCGGTGGCGGCCGTTGCGAAACTGGTGGCGGCGAAGACGCGCTTCAGGAACCCTTCTGCGAACGCCGCACACCCGCCCTCCCCGATGCTCCTCATCGTTTCCACACGCCTCTGCCTCCCCTCCTCGCTGTCTGCATCGCTCCGGGTGTCGCAGAGCGCCAACCCGCGGAACCGCGCGGGAAATCTCTCGTACGCACGCAACGCAATGTATCCCCCCATCGAGAGACCGACGGCGACGGGCATCACGAGGTGCAGCTCATCTAACAGACCGATCAGATCGTCAACAAAGAGATCGATGGAGAGCCCGCCGCTCCCGCCCGAGCTCTCGCCGAATCCGCGAATGTCATACGCCACACACTCTGCGACCGGCGCGAGCACCTCCAGCTGCGGAACCCACATCTCCTTGCTGAACGGATATCCGTGGATGAACACCACGGGTATGCCCGTTTCCTTTCCCACTCTCAGGTAGGCCGTGTCAACGCCATTGACGCAAACTCGCGAGGACATTTCGTCATTCGCTCCTAACCCTGCCGGCAGATTCTACCAAGATCGAGGCTCGTGGGTGAGACTGGAGTTCAAAGTTCAAAGTTCAAAACGTTCGGGATCGACCTCGTCGGTTGAACTTTGAACCTTGAACTTTGAACTCCCTCCCTCCCTCCATCCACGCCGCACGCGTGCACGGAGGTGATCATTTGACATATCCGAGAGCGCGCAGCCCCTCTTCGATCTCGGGGTCGCTCCCCCTCGATCGCTTGAAGTCAGTCGAGAGATCGTGCTTCTTGAGCTCGGAGAGCAGATCGTCGTAGCCCCCAGTGGCAGCCAGATCATGCAGCTCGGAGGGATCGGCTGCGAGGTCGTAGTACTCGATGCTGCCGCTTTGCGGAGCGTAGATGATCTTGCGCCTTCCTTTGATGACGGCAAACAACGCTTCGCGATCCTTGGAGAGGGGATGCAGGGTCTCGCTGTAGCTGATGCGATCGGTCGTGTCCTCGCCCCGCATGACGCCCACGAGTGAGCGTCCATCTATGCCAGCGGGCGGCGTGAAGCCGTAGATCTCCGCGATAGTCGGCAGGATATCCACCGTGCGCACGTACGTATCGACCCGCCTCCCCTCCTCGATCCCGGCCCCGCTCCAGATGAGGGGCACACGTATTTCTTCCTGATAGAGCCGCTCACCATGCCGAGGATATCCATGGTCGCTCAGCCCCTGGCCGTGATCGCCGACGGCGATGATCAGAAGCCTGCGGCGTCCGATCAGCGGGCGTACTTTGTCGAAAAACGACCCGAGTTGCGCATCCATCCACGCGATCTCGAAATCGTAGGAGTTGAAATCCTCCCCAGCCTTCATACGGGCGAGGTACGCGCGCTTGAACTCGGGGGGAGGATCCACCTGCGAATCATGTGCATCGAAGAGGTGGACGAAGGCGAAGAAGGTGGCGGGTTTGGGAGTCTGGAGCCATCGCAGGCAAGCCGCGAGCGTCTCATCAGCGCGACGCTGGTTCGAAAGCTGCGACACCCTCGGTCGCCCAGGTCGCGGGGTCTCAACGAGGAAGCTCTCGTCGTAAATATCGAACCCGCGGTCCAGGCCGTACATCTGCTTCTGAAGCGGACGGGAGCTGATGAAAGCGCCGGTAGCGAATCCGTTGGCGCGGAGAAGCTCAGCGAGAGTGCCGACCTCCGGCTTGAGACGCAGCTCGTCAAAGCCCCAAAGAAACCTGACACCGTGCCGCCACGGATAGAGTCCCGTGAACATCGATGCGTGCGATGCCGGCGTAAATGACGCGCTGCTGATGGCGTGTTCGAAGACCGTCCCGCTCTTCGCCAGTCCATCAAGGAAAGGGGTCCGCGCGGATGCGTACCCGTAGCAGCCCAGATGATCGGCGCGCACGGTGTCGAGCGAAACGAAAAAGACGGCGTCGCCGCTTCTGGCAAGATAGACGGTGACGATCACGGCAGCCGCGACCGGAACGAGGAGCAGTGCCAATCGTCCGCGCATGCGGCCGGACTATACCAGAGCGACCGCCGGGCGCCAAGAGAGCCGGCGGCTCTCCTCGCGCGCGCGTCATCCCGCGACTCTGTGCGCCCGTGCCGACGAATGAGGTCCTGAGATTCGGAGTAGGCGCGCACGGGCATGATCGTAACGTCATCCTGAGGAGCCGGGCGAAGCCCGGTGACGAAGGATCTCCTCCATAGTGTCTAAGAAGTTGAGTGCTGACACGAAATGGCAAAACGTTCGAGTGGGTGAGATCCTCGGAACCCCTCTCAGGAAAGCAGGAAGGGAGGAATGCAGGAACGGAGCAGTCATCTCCGGAGCTCAGCGTGGCATCGAACAGACCCCTTCCGGCCTTCCTAACTTCCTGCCTTCCTGAGAGGTGCTCGGAAGGGTCTTGCAGCGTGCCTGGGTCTTGCCTGTTTGGTTGCGTCTCCGCCGCGTTAGCGTCCAAGAAGCTGAGTACTGACGCGCAATCTGCGGCCAGCTCGGAACTTTGAGGAGATCCTGCCGCATCTGGACCGTCCTTGACACCCGGACCGATGGGGTCCTATATTCGCCTCGTGATCCCCGCTCGGCCGGACCGCATCGCGCACATGTTTCCGACTCTCTCTGAGGCAGCGAGAAGCATGAGAGTGCCGGCTTTGGCCCTCGGGATCCTCCTGTCGATTGCTCCGCCAACCCGAGCGGACCGCCAGCGAGCCGGAAGCATCGATGCGTTTATCGTGCTGGACGAGTCAGGGAGCATGAAACCGATCTTTCAGAAAGTGCTTGCCTACGTCTCGGAGGAGCTCGTCGTCGGGTACCTCCAGCCCGGGGACTACTTCTGTCTTGTCGGCTTTAGCGACGTGCCGCATGTGCGGATCAGCCAGCAGGTTTCGTCCCGGGCGGAGAAAGAGAACCTGGCCGCGATCGTGCGGAACCTGAACGTGGTCCCCGCGGGGTACACCGACATGGGGCGCGCCCTCGAGGAGACGCTGCGCCAAGTGACGACTTTGGCAGATTCGTCGCATCAGCAGGCCGTCCTGATCATCACCGATGGGATGAATCAGCCCCCGCGCGAGAGCCCCTACTTCAGCCCCATGCGCTCGGACACCGGCCGGGGTCTCGCCCCACCCTCGGGTTTCAATCCGGCCTTCCTCGCGCAGGTGAAGAAGCTCTCCGAGGCCGGCTGGCGCACGCATGTCGTTGGCATCGGCAGCGAGACAGATGCCAAGACACTCGCCGAAGCACTTGGAAGCGCATGGACAGTCTTGCGGCAGTTCGACGCCGCCGAACTGCAGGCAGGCCTGGGCAACTTCTGGGACGAGACGCTGAATCTCGCCAGCCTCGAAATGCCTCAGCGCCCGTATCTCCCCGGCGAGACGATCAGCGGCCACGTGTTCATCTCATCCGCATCGGACCATGAGCGCGAGGTGCATCTGAGCGGAGTGAAGAGCGTGAAGTTGGAGAGGGTTGGAAATGGCAGCCTACCGGGGATCTCGTTTTCCCTTGCCGAATCGAACTGGCAAATTCCCGCCCGCAAGAAGGCGGCGTTCGAAATCCGGGCCTCTCTCCCTCCGGACTTCCCCCCAGGAGACTATAGCGCGACCGTCCGGTTCGAACAGACAAGCGCCGTGCGCTTCTATCCTCCTGAAGCGACCATCGCGTTCCACGTGCCTGGCTTCTGGGAGCTGCACGGTACTACGATCGTAGTTTCCTCGACGGCGCTGCTGATTCTCGCGATCTCCCTCCTGCTCTATCGTCGCCGCCCCGTCGCGATGATGGTCATCGTGGATGGCGCCGAAGGTGCGCACGCTTCGCGCCCGGCGCGACTTGGCGTCGCCGGAGCGTGCAGTGTGGGCGGAGGCGCCACCGACCGCATGCGCATTCCCGGGCTCCCCCAGAAGGTCGCGATGTTCGAACGCCGTACGGTCAACCGTTTCGCGCTGCTCTCGACCAGTGCGACACATATTCCGACGATCCCTGAGTACGCGCTGGGCGACCCGATCGAGGTGCGTGTGGGACCCGGCGAATCCGACCGCCGACTCGTGCGAATCGTCCGCTGGACCCGGCCGGCTACGGCAGGCAAACGGCCGGCGACGCCGCGCTCGCCGGTCGTGCCCCCGCCCGCATCCGGAGGCGTCGACTTTCGCTAGGCATTTCATCGGAGGTGTTGCGTGCCGATCACTCCCATCATCGTTCTCGGTATCGGGGGCACGGGCATGAAGGCCCTGCTCCAGCTAAAGCGCATGATCGCCGAAAGCCGCGCCGGGGGCCTGAAGAGCCTTCCCGCCGTGCGGCTGCTCTGCATTGACTCCGACGATCTCATCCGCCCCAAGGCCTCCCCCGATCCGCACATCGCCATCGAGGATATCTCTCTGGATCCGGTCAACGAATTCCTGAAACTGGATATTCCCGGAAACGTCTCTTATGCGGATCTGGACCGAGCGCGGTCGTGGTTCCCGAAGGAGCTCGAGTATTACATCCCGGACCTCTCGACGGGCTGCAAGCAGTACAAGCCTCTCGGAAGGCTGCTCTTTGGCTGGAACTACCCGAAGGTTTTGAAATTGGTCGAGCCGCTGCGGGACATGGTCGATAGCGCACTCCTGCGCAAGCTGGGGGTCACACAGGTCGAAGATCCGATGATCTTCATCGTCTCATCGCTCTGCGGCGGCACCGGCGCCGGCATGTTTCTGGACGCGGCATACATGCAAACGAATCTGTGGAAGCGAAAGTGGAGCAGGTTCAATACGAAAGTATGCGGTCTGCTGGCGCTCCCGAGCGTCTTCGCTGACATTACGCAGGCAAGCGAGCGGATTCGATCGAACGCGTATGCGTCGATGAAGGAGCTGGATCACTTCATGAACAAAGACGTGTACATGGACCCCGAGCGTGCGTTCCGCTCGGACTATCCCTATGTGGAGCATCCCGAAGTCTATCAGGCGGCACCCTTCGATCGTGTCTTCCTCTTCGACAACAGTAACGGCCGAGTGAGCGTGTCATCCGCCCAGATATACGAGATGATGGCGCGGTACATTTATCTGATGGCCTGCGGCGAGCTGACGCAGGAATACAACAGCCTGGACAACAACCTGAACCCGACGGTGCGCGGAACTCACCGGCTGCTCAACAAGCCTACCTGCTACTCGTCGTTCGGCTACTACTCGGTGGTCTTCCCCAAACGCACGGCGCTGCAGCTCGTCGCTGCCGACCTCGCGCTCGACCTCGTCCAGGAAGAGCTGGCATCAGCCACCGATCAGCGCGCCGTCGACCAGGTGGCCGATGCGTTTCTCACGGCCTGCAAGATGTTCTTCGGCACCCAGTCTCCGCAGATCCTCCACTCGCTCTCACAGTACACGAACGCGTCGGGCGAGCGGGTGAATATCCAGGACACGATCTCCGGCACGATCGCCAACATCGACCTTTCGGCCGAACAGCCGGAGAATTTTGAGGGAATCCTGCGCGAGTACGACACGCGCCTCACGAATACCGATCTCGCGTTGTTCGAAGCCGACTGCAGGCGAGACGCGCAGGAGCTCCTTCGCGCCTTTCGGGCGAAACTCGAGCTCCAGATCCAGGAGCTGGCGGATCCCTCACGGAAGGGAAGCGTGTTCCAGGCGCACCTGTTTCTGGAGGAGCTTGCGCGCGAGGTCGAAGAGGATATCGCGGCGCTCACCGGCATGCTCCAGCAGACTGAGACGCAGCTCCCGGGGCTCAAGAGCGCCCTCGAGACTCAGCTTCTGAAGATCAGAGAGGCCGGCGCTTCCCGGAGCCTCCTTACGCGGATCAACCTTCGCCGCACGATGGCGGCTCTGCTGGAGGAGACGAAGGAGAGGTTTGAGAGCTTCTGGCTCGCGCGGCGCAAAGCGACGATTCTCCAGAACGCGATCGCCGTGTACAAGGGCGATCCCTCGTCGCGCGAGCCGGACCTGCGTTCGGGCGCACTCGAATCGATCCTCCGTGAGCGTGACCACTACCGCGCCAAGGTGGCGGTGTTGGAGCGGGCGCGCGAACGGTTCCTCGAGACTATCCGCGCGCGTCGGTCGGTGGCTGAGGGAGATTTCACAAAGATCGTCTTCGACTACACCCGGGATATCGAGCCGATGGTGCAGGAGGTGAAGGCGCGCCGGGGCGCGCTCGCCGCGGTTAGGGCGCAGGTGCGAAGCCCTGGTGTCTTCGGTCCGGACCTCGACGGACTCACGGCTGTGCTCGCCGACCAGGCCATTCTGCGGCTTTCGGACCTGTGCGCGGCCGCGTATCAACCCGTCGTGGACGCGTGGTCGTTGGATGAGTGTGTCGCCGGCCTGGGTGACGTAGGGACGTTGGTGAAAACGTGGTTGAACTTCTCACGGCCGTTTCTCATGCTCGACAGCGTCGATGCATCGAAGTACGGGTTCGGCGAGGAGCACAATGCGGCGCGGTTCATCGCGATTCCGCATACGTATGTGGGGAAGCCGTGTGAGCAGATCCTGAATCGGTGCCCGGTTTCAGGAGTGGCTGAGTGCGACCGGTGGCCGCGATGTCTGAAGCGTGCGATCCTGGAGGTGCTGCCGCGAGGAACGAGCGTTGGTCACATGGCGGGGCGCCACGAGATCCATTTCCTGTCGCTCTATCACGGGGTCGCCGCCAGCAGCCTGATTCACCTGATCAGCGAATCCGCCGCCGTGTACCGCAACCACCTGCTGGCCAGCGAGAAGATTCACATGTTCGGCCCGCTCGCGCTCTATGACCTCCGTGAGCCGCTGCCGAACAAGACGCTCGAGCGCATGAAGGATCTCTTCTATCTCTCCTTCGCCACCGGGTCGATCGCCTGGGACGACCGCGAGGAGGTCTTCCGGTTTCGAGCCGACGCCGATGTCGAGCTGAAGCTGCCCCCGAGCATTCCGCTGGGGGCCGACATCGTGGCTGTTCTCGACAACTTCCACTCTCATGAAGGCGTGACGGCTCAGGCGGTCGCAGAGGCTTTCACCGTGATGGATCGTCGGATCGTCGATCGGTGCCGGTCCGACGCGCGAGGTCTCGGCCAGGAGGCGCTCACCTTCATACGCGGCAACGACGTGCCGCTCGACGACGACGAGAAGCGGCGCCTCTACAGCCTCGGAAAGGAGCTGGCGGAGGGGCGATGCAACAGTATCTGATCATCGGCCTGAACGACTTCGGCGGGCGTGTCATCGAGCGGGCGCGCGCGCTGCCACTCGATGCCAGCATTGTCTACCACAGGCTGGATTGCGCTGCCTGTCCTGTCGAGGGTACGTACCTGGAGTATCGCAGGCAGCTGCTGGATGTCTTGAACCACGAGGTCTACAATTTCTCGAACACGCATCTCACGGTGTATCTGGCCGGGCTGCTGATCCAAGAGCACATGGCAGACGATCTGATCCATCTCGGCTACCTTTTCAAGACATTCTTCCGTGAGAACATCATCCTCAACCCGCGGATGAAGGTCCTCACGGCCATGCCGGCGATCATTCCCGAGGAAGCCTACGGGTGGCTGCCGGCAACACAGCAAGCGCTCGGGAGAATCGACCATTTCGCGTCGCTGAAGGAGCCGTTCCAGCCTGCCTATACGGAGGTGCAACGAGCGCTGCCATCCATCTCCGGCCCGCCCTTCGACGAGATCGTGTTCTGCTACTCTGAGTCGCTGGACGACGAGGACCTGGCGGTGACAGCTCAAGCTGCCGCGACCAAGATCTATTTCGACATCGTCGTCCTGCCGGCGCGGGCTGGGGCCGAGGAGAAGGTGGCTGAGTTTTACCGCAACCCCCCGGCCGCGCAGGGGTACGCGCCCGTCACCGGGACATCAGTAGCGTTCATGCCGTCCCTCAGGCGGCTCGTCGCAGACGAAATGGAGCTCATGATCGCGTCGCGTCTCTGGGATCGCTTCCTGCCTGCCGAGCCGCCGCGATCCGCCGACATTCTCGATCGCGTTGACGGCGTGTTGGAACAGATCGGTGCGCGACAGATCCGTGAGGTCGTTGCAGGGATTGTGACACAGGCCCTCGAGCGTGAGAAATGGTTCGATCTCGCGGCTCTGGACACTCTGGCTGCCTACAACGTCGAGACGTCGCTCGCTCCGGACACGTGTCTTGCCGGCTTCATGCAGACGCTCGAACGCGAGCGCAACCGGTATGCGGGACGCGTGCGGGACCTCGTGATCGATGCGATCGAGAGAATGCCCGAGCGGCTGGCCGCGGCGATCCGGGAGAGGCATCCCGAGATGGATCTGCGCGAGATCGACACGCTGTTCACCTTCGCCTTCCACAAGCTCGCCGATCTGCCGGCCCAGTCTCGATCCCTCGCCCAGGAAGCCCGCGACGAATTGGACCGGGCGCGACGGGAGATCGGGGTGAAAACCGCTCGCCTTCGTGAGATTGTCTCCGCGAGATCGGCGCGAATGAAAAAGGGCGGCGAGACGGAGGCCAGGATCCGCGAGGTGCTCGAGACGGTGAGCGTGGGCGCACTGCTGCGCTGCGGATTGATGGTGACTGCAGCCGAGGCTGTTTCGCAGGATACAACACTCGATGGGCGAATCCGGGAAAGCTACGCCCGCATGCACGCAATGTATGAACAGTATCTCGGACGGCGGCCCGAGCTACTGGCGCACTTCGCCAACAGGCGTGATGCCTATGTGGCGCGTGGCGAGTTGTCGCTCTTCGTCCTGCGACAGCTCTTCCGCCGGCGGCTTCTCGATGCACAGATCCACGCGAAGATCGACGGCCTCCTTCAGGATCCATCCGCGCAGCCGCTCCGATTGCTCGCCGGGAAGTTCCTCTTCGAGAAGTGGTGGCAGCAGCCGGACATGCCGTTGGATGAGGTCGAGCGAGGGATGATCGAATCGGTTCGAGTCCTGGCCGGGACTCATGTCGAGCGAATGACCGAGGAGCTGACGGTGGACCACCGCGAGCTGGGGCACGTGTTGCGAGATGTGGCGCGGGATCAGGCCGGTGCCATCTTCGATCGCAAGTACCTCGAGCACCCCCAAGCGGCATTCCGTGAGGCGATCTTTGTGTGTCATAAAGAACCGGATGTCTCCGCGGCCCTCGCCGACGCACCCTTCGCCAACCCGGACCTCACCGATGTCGCCCACGTCCCGGCACTCCCCTACCAGGTCCTGCTCGTCTCCGAGCTCTACAATCTCCCCTTTCGCGCCTTGCGACAGTACGACTCGATGGCCCGGGGGAAGGTCGAGTGATTCCGGCTCTGGCCGCGCTGCGGCCTCACGCCTGGGCATCCCGCCTGTGTCCGGAGCCGGGTGATATGGGCCGTTGGGTCACTCATCCTGTGTGAAGGACCACCGCGAGGTTCGCACCGTTGCTAGAACGATTGCACCCTGACGTAGGAGTTTTGGCCAGGCGCCCCGGCGCGTCTGTGAAATCGATCGCGAAGTTGCGGGAGCGATACCCCGCGTTGCCCCCGGAGCTCGCCGAGCTGATGCGAGAAGCCAGCGAGATCGAATTGTCGTATCGCGGAGTCTATCTTCGGCTGTACGGGCCTGAGGCGTGCGAGGAGATGGACGAGGCTTACTCAGTCTCGAAGCGCATTCCGGGCGCTGTCACAGTGGGCGACAACGGAGGTGGGGAGGCCCTTGTGGTCATGCCCGACGGTGCGATTCATAGAATCGGTTACGGGGCGCTTGCGGTCGATGCGCTCAGGTTCGTGGCTGCGAGCCTGGAGGCACTCCTTGTTCAGGCCAGCGTGCCGGCGAACGCAGTCGGGAATTGCTGTTCATGAGACGAATCGGTCCGACAAGCTGGTAAAGCAGACGGCTAGCTGCCGCGCCTGTGAATGTCGTCGGATGCCGTGGGAGACCTTTGCGAGGTTGTCCTGATACATGATGCACAACAAATCCGAATCGGACGACATAGCCCAGCTCCTCGCCACCGCGCCTTCCGCGGAAAATGGGCGAACCCTGATGACGTGGGTTGAGTCCGTCAAGCGCCGCATCGGGCGTGGCACGCAGGTGCGATGGTGGCCCTGTAGGACAGCCTGTTTCTAAACAATGTGTACTTGACACAAGGACACTTGGCGCATAGCATTGCGACATGGGCCTTCATCCGGTCCTGGCGGAGAAACTGAGCACTGCACTGGCAGTCGTGTCACCAATCGCGCTCACCCGGCGCGACGCCCGGCTGCCCAGGGTAGCGGGGAAGGTGCACGCGGTGATCGGGATGCGCCGCACCGGGAAGACCATGTTCCTGCTTCAGTTGCTGAGCGAGCACCGGGAGTCAGCTGCTGGAGCCGAGCGGGCGATCTACCTCAGCTTCGACGACGATCGGCTGGCCGGGCTAGAACTGGAGCAGCTCGGATTCCTCCTGGAGGAGTACTACCGGCGCTACCCTGCGCTGCGCGGGCGCGAGACGGTGAACTGGTTCCTGGACGAGATCCAGCTTGTGCCCGGATGGGAGCGCTTCGTGCGACGCGTGATCGACTCCGAAAAGATCGAGATTGCCGTCTCCGGCTCCTCCGCGCGGATGCTCTCGCGCGAGGTCCATACCTCGCTGCGCGGGCGCGGGATGGCGACCGTCATCCGGCCTTTCAGCTTCCGCGAGTTTCTGCGCCATCACGGCGAGGAGCCAGAGAAGGAGCCACGGCGCTGGACTCCTGCCGATCGGTCGCTGATCGAGAAACGTTTTCGCGAGTACCTCGTCGAGGGTGGGTTCCCCGAAGTGCAGGGAGTGGCGGCCACGCTGCGGATTGAGCTCTTACAAGGTTATGTGGACACGGTTCTGTTTCGAGACGTAGTCGAGCGCCATGGGGTGTCGCAAGTGGCCGCGCTCCGCTGGCTCGTGCGCCAGTGCTTACGCAACCCGGCCGGGAGCTTCAGCGTCCACCGGCTGCACCGGGACCTGAAGGCTCAAGGGCACGGTGTGGCCAAGGATGCCGTGCACGCGATGCTCGGCCATCTCCTGGATGCTTTCCTGCTCAGCGCCGTGCCGCTGGTCACCGAATCGGAGCGACAGCGCAACTCGAACCCGCGCAAGCTTTACCCTGCGGACCCCGGTCTCATCAAGGCCTTCGACGCCAGTGGCCGCTCAAACATCGGCCACGCGCTCGAGACCGCAGTGTTGAACGAACTGGAGAGACGCGGCGCCGAGGTCGGCTACGTCAGGACGGGCGAGGGGCTGGAGGTCGACTTCCTCGCGCGACGGACGACAGCGGGAGAGGAGCTGATCCAAGTGTGCGTGGACCCATCTTCCCCAGGGACCCGCGAGCGTGAACTGCGCGCTCTGGCGACGGCAGGGAAGGAACATCCACGTGCGACGCGGCGTGTGTTGGTGCTCGACCGCGACAATCTCATGCGGACCGAAGAGCCGGGGACGGAGGTACTCCCGGCCTACGAATGGCTCCTCGCTGCGCAGAGGGATCACTGATGCCGAGAGACACCGCTGTGCGGATGGGCTGTCCTCCCGTGCGGGCAGCCGCGCGAATGGACGCTGCGGCGTCGTGCCCGTACAGTTGCGACGGAATACAATCGCGACACATCGTTGAGGAGTGCACGAAGTGACACTGCAACCCCGCAACCCGGCCGCCGTCGCCATCCGAGCACCGCGCCCTCGCGCGGGATGTGCCCACCCTTGGTCATCATCAGGTCGACGAGAAGCTATGCGGAAGCCAAGACTGCTGCATCCACCGCGGCTTCTCAGTTGGGTCCCCAACTCGATCTTCGTGGGCAGTTCGAATCTCGGGAGACCGGCCTGACGCTCGATGGCTCGACATGTGATGAGAATGGTTTGGGGTATCCGTGTTAAGTGGCAAGGGGCCGCTCGGATGACGGTGTCTACATTAGCGTCGAGCGCTCGAACGCGTGCAGCGGATTCAGAAAGGGATTCTATGTGGTTGTCGTCGCCAGCGAGCGGGAGGAGGATTCGAGCGTTCGCGAGGTCCTGGCAGCAACCAGGAAGGTGTACGCCGACTGCTATTCCAAACTCACGAACATCCACATCGGGTGTAACCATTGAATGGGGGATGCCGCTCTGCCAATCGCTCGCTGAAGCGCAGGTATGCAAACTACCCCGCCTGGGTAGAAGACCGCCGCCGGTGTGATCACGGTAGTGTCTGAGACGGGTATGAACTCTCTGTCCACCGGACTGGCAGTGAGGGGCTGTTCGCGCCAGTCACAGCGGTCCGGGGATTCCCCACGTCAGGCACGATGAAACCAAAGTTCAGCCGTCCGTACCTGGATAAGCTCTTCTCGTCGGCAGAATACTCCCAGCTCGTTGAGCTTTCTGGGATCCTATGTGGTTCCGAGATATTTGACCCCGATGAACCCGACTACGGGTTCCCGACGCCGGTATTCGTTCTCGTTGAGAGCCTGGTGTGGTTTGCTCAAGCGTCCCGCTCAGGGGTCTGGTCGTATTTCGAGGCGACGCCAATGGCGAGACAGCAAGCCATGCTCAGGGCACTTGAACGCGAAGCGCCGGGTGGGTTCGCATTACAGTACGCTATGGGGATGCGAGATTGGCAGGTGAAGACGAGAATGAAGAAGGTAGAGCGTTGGATGAAGGCGCACGAAGAAGAAAACAACTTCTGGCTGTGGCGCCTTGCTTGGGCACACCGCGCATCAATTGAGCGAATTTGTGCGTAGCATAAAGCCTGCCATGGCTCGCCCCTTCGGTGCCTCGTGCCTGGTGGCTGACAGGTTCTCTTCGCACTGGCCATATGAAGGCGTTGCCACGTGAATCTACGGACGCAGATCTGATTGACGCGCTGCATCAATGGGTTCAGCTGCGCGCCGCGCGGTTGGTGGCACGGGCCACTGAGCTCAGGATCTGTTTTGCCGATATCAGGTGACCTCGCTCCAGGCACGCCCCGCAGTTTGTTCGATAGGGTGTCCACATGTGCTGATGTGTGGGGAGCACTGCCCGCCGGCGATGCATGGACGTGCCCCGGAGTCGGTCTGCATCATCCAAATCAGGGCGCCGATGTCGGGTTTCGTGCTCATGGTTCGTTACTCGCGTAGGCGTCGTGATGAGTTTACCACCGCCCAAATCCGCGGCCAAGCCGCGGATTTGGGCAATTCAAAATTCAAAACTCAAAACCGGAAACTGCTCGGTCAATCACCGGGCGCGGCGTGCTCGGGTCGCTTATGAAAGCCCCAGACCTAACGCGGCCGAGCCGCAACCTGCATTGGTTGCGTCTCCGTTGTAAGCGTACATCCCGGCTGCGATGTAGCCCCCGTCCGTCGTGGGACGAGCCGATGCGAACAAGTCGAATCCGACCCGCGCGCCGTATCGCTTCTGCCAGTGGATGTTCCCGGATGCGTCAGTCTTGATCAGCCAGGCATCGACGTCGTTTTCCCTTGAGCTGGCAGCCAGATAACCGGCCACGATGTACCCCACGTCCGGTGCCTGGTCACCCATGAAAAAGCCGCATCCACGGCCATTATCGTACTCCCGGAACCACTCGAGGGTCCCCGCCGGCTGGATCTTCATGACGTAGCCGGTCACGTAGTTGTCGTTTGCGCTATCCATCATCTGCCCGGTGACGATGCACCCACCGTCCGAAGTCTGCCGACCAGCCCACGTCAACATCGACAGACCGTTCACCTTGACTGACTTCTGCACCTTGATCTTCCCGTTCGAGTCAAGTTTGATGAAATAGTGAGAGACCTCATCCTGATCGGGTAGAAGCGTTGCGTTCCCGAAGACAAAGAACCCGTTGTCGGCCATGGGAAGGACGGCCGCAACCCCCAGCGTGTGAGTCTTGGATCCGAATCGATTCTGCCAAATCACCGAGCCGGAAGCGCCGAGCTTCATGACCCACGCGTACTGTCGATCAGTCTTGGCATCGTAAGCTGCGCCGCCGGCGATGAAGCCGCCGTCGTTCGTCTGCAGGGCGGTCGATAGGCCCTCCCACTGGCTCGTCCCATATTGCTTGGCCCAATAAGTGCCGGCCTCCGCCGGCGGCAGCGCCATCGTCGACGAGAGGCAGATCCCGACGAGATTTGCGATCTTCATGATCGTTACCTCTGAACAAAGGGGCACTCCGGGCAACCAATCACCCGCGTGATCGACCCGGAGCTCATTACAAGAAGTCTATCATGCCAGCGACAGGGACGCGCATGTATTCGCTCAACGCAGGAGTCACGGGTTACCCAACCGGACCGCCGACCTCAAGAGAAAACCCGGGGCTGATGCAAAGTCCCGAAATCCGTCCATCACTGTTCCGTACCCAGGCCGAAGGCCGGATTTCGTCGCCGCTCCGTAGTTTGCGCTTGAGGCCCCGAGCCGGTAGGCTGATGCCCGGCCGCTGGGCCGGATCGTGGGAGGAATCGATGTCAAGAAAGAAGAAGACCGGGAAGAAGACAGAGCCGCGACCTGCGCCCGTGGCCCTCGAAGGTGTGCCGCCGGCAGAAGTCGCACCTGGACCCCTTGAGCCCGGCCGGGAGCGGCGGAGCAAGCGGCTGGTGCTCATCGACGTGGAAAACGCCAGCAACGAGACCCAGTTGATCGCGCTGCTGGAATCCCTCCATATCGACCGTTCGGCGCAGGCGACCGAGATTCACGCGTTGGGCAACTGGCGGCTGGCGTCGACTCACGTCGCGCGGCGTCTGGCGTCACTCGGGGTTTCGTTGCTGCACACCGCTCCGGCCGCCGGAGTGCGCGATTGGAGCGATCTGAGGCTGGCCGTGACGGCCGGATGCTGGTTGGCCGAAGCGATGCCCGGAGATCAGATGGAGATCCTCTCGAATGACCAGGCATTCGACGCGGTCGGGGACGTGGCCGCAGCGCGCGGCGTGGCGTTCCGCCGTATCCAGCATGCCGCTGGTGGTGGCGCAGCGCGCCGTGGTGGCGCGCCACGGGGTGGCACGCCACGGGGCGGCACTCCGCCGAGCGGTACGCCGCCGAGCGGCTCAACTCGTGCGAACCGCGATCGGGCTGGTGCGGAGACACCCCAGGTCGGACATGCCTCCTCCCCGGCTCCGTCGGCATCTCGACCGGCGCCTGCCGCACAACAGGAAGTTGCTCCACGCGAACCGCATGGCGCCAGTCGCGATCAGCTCATCGCCACGATCCGTGATCTATCCGGGGACTCTCCCGGCCGATGGCTCCAACTCGACGCGGTGGGCGAGGCCCTGAAGGCGCGCGGGTTTTCCCGGCCGCCCGGATCGCCCCGTCTGGTGACGCGGCTGCGATTGCTGAAGGAGCTCGAGGTCAGCGCGGCCGGTCGCGTCCGCATCCGCCCCAGGTAAAGACTGCGCACCTGCCAGGAGCGACGAGCACCCTCTCAAGAGAACAGCAGGACCGCCCCGCTCACGACGGCAATGAGCACGAGGGGAATCAGTGTCGAGAAACCGCGCCTCCGGTCAGCTCGAGTCGGAGCGAGCAGGTCGAAGCGCTGCCGAACTGTGAAGAAGGCCCAGCCGAGAACAAGCATGGACGGGATGATTCCGCTACACGTGAGGAGAAATGGATGCAGGTGCCCCGGCATGCCTGGAGCCGAGTCGTGCAGTAGTTTCCCCAAGGCGATCGGTGGCAGCGTGACGGCGTAGAGGAACGCGAGACTGACCCACGCTTGCACCCCTTCCTGGGCGAAGGGCGAAAGGAAGACCCCGCTGATCAGCGTCAAGACCAGCCCCGCCAGGAAGTAGGGCGGTTGGAGGACCGGGAAGAGCGCTCCGGACTGCACCATCACTCGATCCTCGTACCACACCAGAAGAGCCATGAAGATCGCGGCACCAGGCAGGAGCATGAGGAGACGGGCCGCAACCTTCTGCGCGATGATCCCGTCGAAGCTCAACGGTGCCGCGAGGAGGTATTCCCACGCCCGATCACGGAACTCCAGCCGGAACATATGAAACCCGTGGAGAAACGCCTTGGCGAGTACCATGAGGCCCAGAGCGACGATCGCAAGAGCCAGCGGATCAAACACGATCGCCCGCCCGTTCACCTCGACTCTCATCCGAGACAAGAGAGGAATGATGAGCAGCCCCAGCCAGGAGATCCATTCAGTGCGCCAGAGCTTATCGAATTCGTGGGGGACGAGGCCAGCCACACGACTCCATCTCCCCACTTTCCAGGAAGACGGGGTGGAAATCGAGGCGTCGATTTCCTTGTGCATTCGCAGGAAGGCGAGCGGTGGCCGCCCGACAAGCGTCTGCCAACTGAAATAGAAGTAGCAAAAAAGGACTGCCATGAACACGCTCGAGCTCATCCACTCCAATCCGAACGGCGACAGGAGGACATTCCCGAGCCATCGTACAAACCACCACGCCACCAGGATCCCGGCCATGACGGCCAGGCGGACTGTCCCCCAATCGACAAGACTCAAACAGAATCCGGTAGCGAAGAGGATACACATCCATGGGAAGAACCATCGGATCTCAAGGAAGGATGGCAAATCAGGTCCCGTCCAGAGAGAAAGTTCGTTGAGGTCCAATCCCTGTGCCACCACCCAGGCCACCAGAGCCAGGAGGGCCAGGATGAACAGCCGGGGCGCGAGTTTCATGAACCAGAGCTTCATGGAGGAGAGCGGCGCAGCCAGGATGTAGTCGAAGGCCCGATCATCGATCTCTCTGCGAAAAGCGGTGATGCCAAGGTGGATCGACACCCAGTATCCCGCGACCAGAAGCCCGTAGTAGAAGGCGAAGATCGATTCTACGCCCACCTCCTTTGTCACAATCATCCGCACTACCGGAAGGAGTGCCGCGACGCTCAGCCGCGGCGCAGTCGCCAGAAGCACATCGCGGAGCTCCAATCTATGCATATTCACCTGCGATGAAGGCGGCCACGATGTCGTTGAGGTTCAGGTCGACCACGTCCCCCTGGACCCCGTCCAGGCTGCGCTCGTCGAATGGATAGACCACGTACTCCCGCCGGTCGCTGTATTCCCGCTGGAACAGCACGGGCAGCCTTGTCTGCTCCTCCCGCGACACGATCTTCTTCACCTTCTGCTTGAGACTCTCGATGCTCTCGTCGACCGCAATCTCTCCGTCTCTCAGCATCACCACGCGGTCGACCAGACTTTCGATATCGTGAAAATTGACATTCACCATGATCACCGTCATTTCCCGCTCGCTCAACTGACGGATGATCTCATCCAAAAACAGGCGGCGCAGATAGGCATCAAGATCGTGAATCACCTCGTCGATCAGAAGCAGGTCCGGCTTCGGCGAGAGAATCAGGGCCAGATGGAGAATCGTGCGCTGGCCGATTGACAGCTCCTTGATCCGCTGCCGGAGGCCGATGCGCGTGTGACGGATCAGACTGTCGTCGAACTGTTCCACATGGAAGAGAGAGAGATGAAGGCGGATCAGCTGGTCGACCCTCAAGCTCTCATACAGACTCAATCGATCCGATATAAATCCGATCTTGGCACGGGGATCGCGACCCAGACGCGGATCGAGACTGATCGTCCCCCGTGCCGGCTTCAGAACCCCCGCCACGAGCCGCAGGAGCGTACTCTTGCCGGCTCCGTTGATCCCTGTGACAAGAACCACTTGGCCGCTTGGTATCGCCAGATTGAGATTGCGATAGATCGGCTTTCTGCCGAAAGCGAAGTCGAGATCCCTGATCTCCAGCATGACCCTTTCATCCCCCTTTTGACCTGGCAATTTCGAGCTGACGTTCGAGCTCGCTGATCGCCTCCTGAACCGAGTACCCGATCTCAGTGATCCTCGAAAGGTACTCCGCTGTTTCCCGAACGAAACTGTGGCGCCGCTCCTGGTGGAACTTCTTCCTGTCGACGCGCACGTAGTAGCCGGCGCCGGGCCGAGAGACAACGAAGCCATCGACTTCGAGCTGGTAGTAGGACTTCAGAATGGTATTGGGATTTACCTGCAGCTTCGTCGCAAGCTCCCGGATCGACATGAGCGCGTCTCCATCTGATAAATGCCCGGACAGTATGTCCATCTTGATCGCCCGCTTGATCTGCTCATAAACCGGGACCGCCGATTTTGGATCGACGGCGAGCTCTAGAGGACGGCTGCCTGGGCTCATCACTGCTCTATAACAGTATAACAGTTTGATTCGGATGTCAAGCCGGGCCGGCCGTGCGTCAAGACGACGGCAAAGTCCCGGAAACCGCAGATTTCACAGATTGACTCGCAGATGTCGTCTATTGCTTCGCGCCGACCCGAGAGTGAGGAGCAAGTTGTTCGTCGGTTGAATGCTGGACGAATCTGCGTACTCTGCGCGGAAATCTGCGCCTTCTGCGGTTTCGCGCGGCACGGCCTCGCCCGAGTCGGCGCCTCGACTTTGCCGCAGCCCCCGGCCGTGCGTACCGTTCGCGTGATCGGCGGCTCTATCGTTGGGTCGTCGCCCGCATGGAGCGGCGATCGAGGCGCCGCGCGGCTATGAAGCGGTCCCCTCGCCCTCTGCCTCGTCCTCGGGATCGGGCATGTACTCGAGGCCCGCGCAATCAGCGAGCCACTCGATGGCCCCGTCGGTCTGGCTCCATGCCTGCCCGCATACCGCGACGCAGATGATCGCTTCCTCCTCGCTCCCAAACGCGTAGGTCGACGGCGGAGGCGGCAAGGGCTCCTCAGCGACCAGACATTTGGCCACAAATCTGTTGTCGCTGAGGGCCTTGTTCAGGAGCTCACGGGAGACGGTCGTGTCACCGTGCGTCCGGAACGCCAGGAGCGCGCGGCTGTAAGACCAAAGCGCCGATGAGTCATCATCGTAAGCATTGATCAGCGCCTCCGCCTCAGCGTTCCGGCCGCACTCGAGGAGAATCGGCAGGAGCGAGTCCCGGGCGCCCTGGTTGTCATTGGGGTTGAGGCGAAGGAGCTCATTGTACAGATCGATCGCCTCCTCATCCTGGCCGAGCGACTTGCGGCATTCGGCCAACCCCGCCAGGGCGCGCATGAAGCCGCGCGTCTCGACAATCCCCCAGAAATGTCCGACATTCTTCCTGAAGAACGCCTGACCCAACGCTCGTTTCCCGGCGTCCACTCCTGCCGCGTAGAGCTCCATGGCTTTTTGCGCATCCCCGACGGCCTCGGCGAGAAGAACGTAGGCATCGGCACAGTCGGGTGAGAGCTGAAGTGCCTGACGTGCGAGCTGGAACCGGCGGCGGCCGAAGGCGTCGGCCGCCTGGTAGCAGAGATCCTGAGCCTCCTCCACGGCGTTTCTCGGCGCATACTTCCGTCCCTTGTCGATGCCGCCGAGCTCCCGCCGCAATGCCTCGTTCAGCTCCTCCGGAGATCCGAACCTGGATTCCTGGGCAAGTCGGCCGGCATCCGCAAGAATCGGTTCCGTCCTACGCTCATCGACGAGCCCGTGCTTCGCGAGCGTCCTGTAGTCGGGCGGATTGAGAAGAAACGTGAGGTTTAGCCTATACTCGGCCGGGCCGTCGAAGGTCTCCACGCGCTTCTGCCATCGATCCGCGTCCAGCTCATCCTCGGATGTCGCGGCGAGAGCGCGCATCATGCCCTCCATCCAGGTGAGCGCCTTCGGACCGGGGCGTTTCCTGATCCCCTCTCCCCTTCGAAAATGACCTGCTGATGGATAGGCGTTCGGGGCGGCGACCGGCAGGTTGTGACCGAGCCACAGGTCCAGATCCGAGATTGGAACCCTCGAGAAGTGTTCGAAATCCACAGCCCACCACTCCCTGCGAGTCGATCCCGTCTCGGAGAGCGCTGAGCCATCCGCCATCTTCAAGAAATCCTCGCGTGTTTCGAAAAACAGGAGACCAAATTCCTGGCCGGCATTGCCCAGGGCGCAGACGAAGCGGTACTCCGATCCCACCCGGGGCGACTCGACTTCGATGAGGTCCATGTTGGTCAGATTTCGCCAGGGGCTGGCTTCGTAATAGAGGCGCGCGGCCTCGGCGAATGCCCGCACGCGCTCGATTGTGGTCCCCTTCGCATCCAGAAGACTCGGCGCAACCAGGCCAGGGGCGATATCCTGTGCCATCCTGTCAGCGATGCTACTCAGGGCAATCAGGCGCTCGCGATACTCAACGACTGTGCCTGAGTTTGCGAGCGCGGTCGCAAGCCGGTCTGCTGTCCCGCGGTCGTTCACCTCCAACTTGCCCGGCCTGTAGCCCAGCGGTCCTTCCCCCCCGGAGGCGAGCGATACGAGCGTTTCCCAAAGATCGGAAAACTGAGCCTCCTGGGGCAGGACGACGCGTGGAGGCGAACTGAGGATGCCAGTCCGGAGGCAGACCCATGCCGCGATCAACGGCCGAACCGGCTCGTCCGCCGACTCGGGGACGCACACGGGAAAACGGACAAACCCGCCCTGCCATACCTCTTTCCCGCGCAGCGGGAGACGCACAAACCGTTCGACGTCGAGCTCCGCCATCACCGACCTCCTGTGTCCGAGCGATCAGCCTACCACAACGTCGCTTGAACCCGGCATGGGGCGATACGCCTGAATCCGCCAGGAGCTGGTGTCCAGGAAGTTGAGTGTTGACGCAAAATGGCAAGACGTTCGAGTGGGTGAGATCCTCCGAACCCCTCTCAGGAGAGCAGGAAGGGAGGAATGCAGGAACGGAGCAGTCATCTCCGGAGCTCAGGGTGGCATCGAACAGACCCCTTCCTGCCTTCCTAACTTCCTGCTTTCCTGTGAGGTGCTCGGAAGGGCCTTGCAGCGTGCCTGGGACTTGCC
>JACPPM010000075.1 GCA_016191015.1 Acidobacteriota bacterium
CGCGGCGGAGCCGCAACCAAAAAGGTTGCGTCTCCGCCGCGCGTGAGAGCGTCCGGCCCGCTTCGCGGGCCTGGAGCGTGGAGCGTGAGAGCGTTCTTCCGAGCCACTCTGATCCGTCCGAGGCGACCGCTCCGTTCCTGCGTTCCTCTCCTCCTGCTTTCCTGAGAGGAGTTCGGAAGATTTTGCCCTGTCAATTGTTTTGCCATTTCGTGTAAGCACTCAACTTCTTAGACACTATGTGCTGAGTGCTGAGTGCCGACGGAACTCGATCGTAGCTCTGCGGCTCAATGTTGAGCACTCAGCACATCCCCGATCCTATCACGGCCAGTGCCGGGGCAGCCGCGTCTGATATAATGATCGCAATGACACGTGTGCTGATCATGCTGGCTGTGGTCGCGCTGCTTCGATGTGGTGGTGGGCAACAGAAGGAAACCTACGCTGAGGGCGTCATCAGGAGAAACAAGCAAGCCCGGGACACAGGGAGCGACCTCAACATCCGGAACATCCAGAAGGCGATCGATGACTACCGGAATGATAACGATGCCTACCCGGCCGGGAATGATTACACCGTCCTCACACCCGCACTCACGCCGACCTACATCGTCGTTCTCCCTGAGCGTGATTCATGGGGGAGGCGGTACCGCTACGAATGCGATGGCCGGTCCTACCGCCTATCTTCTAATGGCCAGGACGGTCTGCCTCATACTCCCGACGATATTGTGGTGACCGGCTCGTCGTAGAGTCGAGCCTCCGTCTACGATCGCCGATCGGGCCTGGGAGTCGATCTGATCAGCTCCTGAAACAGGTCGATCGCCTCGCCGGCCACCGTCGTCCACGAAAACCGTTCGCGCGCGATTCGGCTTGATTCCTCCCCCATCCGGCGCCGCTGGTCGCGGTCTGCGAACAGGATCGAGAGCCTTCGCGCGATGTCCTCGTGGGATCCGGGCTCTGTAAGGAACCCGTTGTCACCATCCTTGACCTTGTCGGGCAGGCCACCGACCGACGAGGCGATGATCGCGCAGCGGTGGACCATCGCTTCCAGAGTGGCGATCGAACTGCCCTCGAAGAGCGATGGGAGACAGAACACGTCGGCGATTTCGTAGAAATTATGCAGGACGGTCTCGCTGACCGGGCCCGTGAACACCACACGGCCTTCCAACCCGAGTGCGCGGGCCTCATCGTGGAGCCGCGCCGCGAGCGGCCCGCCTCCGACGATGAACCACTTCCAACGGTGAGCTTCGGCCGGCACCCGAAGTCCGCCCAACGCTCTCAGGAGGACGCTGATGGCCTTGTTCTCCTCGAGGCGCGACACTGTAACTCCGATGCACTCGGTCTCGTGCAGCTCGAACCGCTCGACCAGCGCCTCCTGCTCGGCCGGGATCGTCAGCCGCTGGCATTCCTCGACATCGACGCCGTTGCGGAGGACTTCGAGGCGTTTGGGCCGCAAGTACGAGGCAACTTCGGCGCGCATGCAGTCATCGCTCGCGATCACGCAATCGGAGAGGCGCGCGGCTCGTCGGGCGTAGAATCGCAGAGGGGCGTAGGCGAGGTGCTTCGCACGGTTCTGGGTCTTGAACTCCTCCATGCCCTGCGGGTTGTAAGCGACGGGCGCGCGGATCCTGCCGAGTCTCTTCCGAAAAGCATACCCCAGCCCGGCTATGCCCTGTGCGTAGACGAGATCGACGCGGCCGCAGCGTACGTCACGCGCCACCATCTGCCCGATCCGGGCTGCGAAGAGGGGATAATTGATGTCACGATCGAGAATTACGGTGCCGGGAAGGCGGCCGAGGGGGAGGACACGAGCGCCCACGAACCGCACCTTCACATCGGGCTCGCGGTACAGCGGGAATGTCGATTCCCGCCAGCCGGGTCGGGGCGGGGTCGTGTACAGGGAGAGCTCAACCCCACGCCTCTTGAGATATTTCAGGAGCTGGTAGATATGCCGCTCAGCCCCCCCGAACCCGTGGTATGGAAAGCAGACGCGCGTGAGGACCGCGACCCTCACCGCGTCCCCGATCGATCAACCCATTGTGCCATGCGGGAGACGCACTCTAGCACTCCCGCCCACTCGGGTCAACGCGGAACGCCCAGAGCTGAGATTCGGAGTACACTTGGCCGCAGCACAGCTAGCATGTCATCCTGAGGCTCGGCGCAGCCGGGCCGAAGGACCTCCTCCCGTAGCCATGGAGGAGATCCTTCGTCACCGGGCTTCGCCCGGCTCCTCAGGATGACGTTGCGCTCATGCCCGTGTGAGTCTACTCCGAATCTCAGGCCCAGAGCTCAGTCCGCGGCTAAGGTACGAGCGTGCGCTTCCAGATCGAGGTCGTGAGCGTGATGTGAGGGCGCGGGAGGGCGGCGCTTCTGCGCCGCCTCGCAGACTGGAAACCCGCGAGAGGTTGAGTCAATCGTTCCCCTGCCCGATTCCGAAGGCGATTTCGTCGACTGAGAGAGTCAGCCGGCGACCCTTCCCGCTGAGCTCCAGCTCACACTCGTTGATGCCGGGACGCCACCAGGCGGGGTCAAGGTCGAACGCGAGATCCGACCACTGTTGCGAGAGCCGTGGAAGGACGGCCGGCCGGAGCGGATGCCCATTGAGGCCGATAGCGATATCGACATCGGCTGACGAGCGGGCGCGAATGGTCAGCTGCGCGAGGCGTCGCATCTGGACGCTATCGGCGAGCCGGCCGACGAGGAGTGTGGCCGACGCTCCGGCAGTCTCACGAAATGTGACCCGCTCCTCGTGACCCTCCTCCTCATTCCACCCGCGCCCAAGGTAGTAGCGGGCGTCGGCTCCGAAGTCGAGTTTTTCGAAATCGGTGTCCATGTAGACACCCCAGATCAGCTCGGCCTGCGACGGCAGAATCCCGTAACGAGCAGAGATGTAGAGAGAGGCCGGGAAGGCAGTCGGTGTCCCGATGGTGTCGCAGAGCAGCCGAGCTTTCCTTGTCGTCACCTCGACGAAAGACACAGTCCGGCGGCGGAATCCCGCGTCCCCGACGAAGACCTGGTACATGAGCAGATTGTCGATCCCGAGCACCAGGAAAAGAGCGGCGGTCCACACGCGTCTCGTCTTCGCCATCCACTCCACGCACGACGCCATCGGTGCGGCGAGCAGCGGAAGCAGGTTTACCAGGCGTCGCGTTCCGGGCGACCGGCCTCCCCACCAGTCGGCTGCGATGCCATTGACGTAAAGCAAGAGAACCGACGCGACGATGAGTGCGATCGCGAGTCGCCGGTGCTTTTTCCAGAGGAAGTACAAACCTGGGACGGAGAGCCACAGCGCCGGCGCCCAGGTCAGAAGGCCGCGGCGGGTCGAGAGGAGTTGTTCAAGAAGAAAGGGTTGTGCCGGGTGGAGGTAGCCGGAGAGGAGACGAGGGTCGCCGCCGGGATGAATGGTCTGCTTCACGTAGAGCTTCGGCGCGTTCACGGCGGCCGCGACAAGGATTACCGCTGCAACCCGGCCCAGCACCTTGCGATCGAAACGCGATGCCCTCACCAGAAAGGACGGTGCCACAACGAGAGCCGGCACGACAGCGACGATGCCGTCGGTCGCTTTGACGAGGACGACGAGACCGAGCGCGAGGCCCAGAGTGGCCGGGGAGGCGAGAATGTCCTCGGCGTCCAGAAACAGGCAGCGAGAGAGCAGGAGGGAGATGACGAAGAACTGCGTTGGGGGTGGATATGAGGCGCGGTCACCGAGGAAAAACATCATGGACGTGCAGAATGCCAGGCACAGAACTGAGACAACGGATGTGAATGGAGTGAACCTGCGGCGCAGCGCGAAGTAGAGCAGGAACAGGCCGGCGCAGCCATAAAGGCAGTTTCCCATCACGACGGTCCCCACGTCGATAGGGCCGTAGCCGTTATCCGGGAGCTGCGCGCCGAGATGATTGAGCAGCAGCGTCGCGCCGTGCCCCGCGCAGAAAAACGGCACCCACAAGATCGCCGGCCCCACGGTGAATACGTTGCTCACGTAACCTTCGGCCACGAAGCCTGACTCACGCTCCCACTGCCGTCGCGCACGGATCAACTCATAGTCATTGCTGAAATCCAGATCACGGTCGAGGAAGACTGAGGGGAGATACACGTAATAGAATTTCCCGTCGCTGGTGACCATGTCTTCGCCGCGGCGGTACTTGGCCAGCAGAATACTGCTCTGCCACGTGAGAACGATCAGAGAGGCGAGTATGAGTGCAGTGACCGCGGGCAGATCTTGAACCTGCCTGATCCGTGCAAGTGCCCCGTTCGCTGCCATGCGGCAGGATTATACTCGCTCCATGGCTAGGGGCTAGGGACTAGTCTCTTACAAGTTGCGTGTTGACACGAAATGGCAAGACTCTCGAGAAGGCGAGATCCTCCGAACCCCCTCTCAGGAAAGCAGGAAGGGAGGAATGCAGGAACGGAGCAGTCATCTCCGGAGCTCAGGGTGGCATCGAACAGACCCCTTCCTGCCTTCCTAACTTCC
>JACPPM010000087.1 GCA_016191015.1 Acidobacteriota bacterium
AACGGAGCGGTCGCCTCGAACTGATCAGAGTGGCTCGGAAGAACGCTCTCACGCTCCACGCTCCAGGCCCGCGAAGCGGGCCGGACGCTCTCACGCGCGGCTGAGACGCAACCTTTTTGGTTGCGGCTCAGCCGCGTTGGGTGTTCCACAATCCTTGGCCGATATGATACCTTTGGTTCACGGGATTGGCCGGAGGGCTGAGAGCCGATGAGGGGCACCGACTCGATGCGCTCCGAGCGTTTCAGGAGTTAGGGGGAGACAAGGATCATGAATAAGAGACGGCTCGTTGTGCTGGCCGCACTGGGAGTGATTGCGGCCTTCTATTTCTATTCCACGGCGACTCGCGCCGGGGCGCCATTGGCGACGAGCAGAATAGAGGCGGTCGATCGCGCCGTGTATGCCGGGCGGCTCGCAGGCGAGACGCCGATGGACATCACGGTGTCGTTGAAGCTCCGCAACCAGGGCGAGCTGGAGCGGTTTCTCGAAGACCTGCAGGACCCGGCCTCGCCGGTTTACCATCAGTATCTCTCGATGGCCGAGTTTGTTTCGCGATACTCGCCGTTGGCCGAGGACTACTCGGCCGTGCAGGCGTTTCTTCGGGAGAACGGATTCGCGATTACCGACACGTGGGAAAACAGGATTACGGTGGGGGCCCGGGGCAGCGCGGAGGCAGTCGAGCGGGCGTTCGGCGTTACGATGAACCGCTACGTTCACGAGGTGCGAGAGGTCTACGCTGGCGATGGGACCCCGCGCATCCCCGACCATCTCGCCGGCTTCGTCGACGGCGTATTCGGTCTCGACACGATCTACCAGTACCACACCAACCACATTGCCAGGAAGCTCGATCGGCCGGACATCGCGTCCACTGCCAGCCCACTCATCAGCGGCAAGCCGCCATACCTTCCGCACGAGCTCCAGGAGATTTACGGCCTCACGATCGATCCCGGCGTCGACGATGGATCTGGCCAGCACGTCGCCGTCATCCTTTGGGATTCGAATATCAACAAGACCGATCTTCAGTACCTCTGGACATCGGCCGGCATCGCCCAGAACATCAACACCATCAAAGTGGTGGGGGTCGGCGCATCGCCTCCCGCATTCAGCGGCAGCAATGCCGACGCCGAATTGGCCCTCGACGTCCAGTACACCTCGAGCTTCATAGCCTACTCAACTCTCACGGCCCGTTCGCCCGCATCGGCTGTGCCTGCATCTACTGGCCCCAAAGTGACCGCCTACATCGCGAAGGACGCCTATCCCAGCAGCCTTCTGAAGGCTGAACAAAAGTTCGTGAGTGAGGGCAAGAAGACGACGGGACCGAAGATTGCCAGCCTGAGCTTCGGCATTGGAGAGGTCATCCAGTCGATCAGCTCCGCCGAGACCGCCGTCTTCCAAAATGCGGCAGCCACTGGACTGACGGTGTGCGTCTCATCGGGTGACGACGGCTCTCAGGGCGGCGCTCCGTGGGGCGACAGCACGGCACAGGCGTCATGGCCGGCCTCGAGCCCGTATGTTGCCTCCATTGGGGGCACCACGATCACTGTCGGGAAGAGCGCCGGCAAGCTGGCATGGAAAAAAGAAGTCGTGTGGAAGGACGGGAACGGCATCCGACCAAGCGGTGCCAGCACGGGTGGAGGTTCATCGGCGCTCTTTACCAAGCCGAGCTGGCAAACAGGCACCGGTGTTCCGAGCGCGAATCAGCGACATGTTCCCGATATTTCACTCGATGCCGACCCTGATACCGGGTACGCGGTGCGATTCGCCGGCTCGTGGTACTACTTCGGAGGGACATCAGCGAGCAGCCCGGCGATGGCCAGCTTCTTTGCAGGCGTCAACCAGAGACGTAAGGCTGCCGGGAAGCCGTATCTGGGACAGGTCAACGCGGCCATCTACAGCATTTTCAACTCGGCGGCGGCTTCGAATTACCACGACGTGACCAGCGGGAACAACGTGAAGTACAAGGCGCAGAAGGGGTACGATCTCTGCACGGGAGTCGGCACCATCCGAGGCGACACGTTGGCAGCATCTCTGCTCGCCAAGTAGCATGGAACGATGGTGAAGGATGAAGTGCACGCCGACTTCGTCCTTCACCAGTCCGTCGTGCCGTTTCGGTGGAGAATCGGCGCGGTCCGGTCGCGCGGCCCAGAGCTCGCAGCGCAGACGTCATGGGTGAGATGATCCCAGCTGCGCAGACTTCTTCCGGACTCTCTCACTCTCGCACTCCCCGACTCTCTCACACCGGCTCGAGACGCCGCCTCGTACAATGAGAACGGGTGTCCGCTGGGTTCTGGCGATTCTCGCTTTGATCATGGTCGGCATCCTCGCGTTTTACGCCGGTCGGTTCGCGAGAAAGGCGGAGAACGGTGTCGCACCGGACCCGCCCATGGAGGAGAAGTCGCCTGCCTGGATCGCTCATTCGGAAATCCCGGGCCTGAAAGTAGATCTGCCGCCGGGGTGGGAGCTGCACGCCGATCCGTCGACTGGTTCGATCGAACTGCTTGGGGATCTCGATGAGCAACTCGTCATTTGGCCTCTATGGATCCGTGGGACGCTGGAATCATCGTCGGCCTCGGCCGTGTTGCAGGCCCTGGCTGGAATCCTCCAGCCGGCGGCGCAGTGGCGGGCCGTCGAGACCACACCGGCTCCCGCCGTCCGGCTTCGCGGTGAAGCTCCCGGGACGACAACGATCGCGGCGGTCACCTGGGCCGTGAGCCCGGCTGGGACGGCGGCCTTCACTTACGCGATCTCGGCACCGAACGAGCGTTTCGCAGATTGTGAACCGATTGTGAGCCGGGTCCTGGCCTCGGCTCGCATCGGCGGCGCATCCGCCACTTTGCTCGCACCTCCAAAGTTCATCCGGTGGCAGGAGCCATCCCAGGGGGCGTTTGGCGCTGATGTCCCGCGCCTCTGGACGGTCACGGGCTCCATCGCCTCGGGAGGACGCGGGTATCCGCGTCCAGGGCTGGAAATCACCTCGCCGAACGGGACCGTCCGTGTCAATCTGGGCGATGCAGAAATGCTTGGATTCATCGTTCCTGATCCGATCTTCCTCGGAGAAGGGCTGGTGGAGGGGGCGAGCTACACGGCGCAGGACGGTGAGACGCTCAAAGTGCGAAACTACGTTCCGGGAGCGCCATTTGCGGAAGAGTTCGCGCGATCGCGACTGGCAGCCGGATGCTCGCAGTTCGAGTTGGCGGAGTCGCGGAGCAGGCCGGATCTCGCTCGCGAGATCGAACGGATCTTGAAAAGCCGGGCCGGAATCGTCTCGACCCGGGTCACGGCGGGCGAGGTAGCCTTCACGTGCGAATCGGAGTGCGCGCTGATGACCGGATCGTCCTTCGCGGTGACGGTACTGACACCGTCCGAGGCCGGTGGCGGTGTCTGGCATGCGCCGGTCGCGGCGGGATTCCTCAGCAGCGCAGACAAGACTGCGATGGCCGCATCGGTCCTGGACCGGGCCATGCGTTCCGTCCGCTACAGTGACGAATGGTGGGCGAAGCGAGAAGGGATGGTGGGCACAACACCGGACCTGCTCGGCAGGATACACGCCACGATTGCGCAGTCGATCGCGGGCGGGTACTGGACCGGTCGCGCCCCAGCCCATTATCCTCCGCGTCAGCCGAGCGTATTCTCCTCCCTTCCCGTGATCCTCGACCCCGCCACCAACCGCCCCGTCGAAGTGACGGGAGGGTGCGGCTACTTCTGGCTCGACGTCAACGGGAGAATCGCCGGAACCGACGTCGTCGCGGTCCCAGCAGTCGATTTCGCTGCCCTTGTTCACGCACCCTGACGAGTGAGCACCTATGTGACGACAGTCACACAGGCGGTGACATCCACCCCGTACACTCCACAACGGGCAGGTTCATCGACATCGCGCCATCCCGACGCATTTTTTCATGGTTCCTGTCCTCGATGGAGGTCTGAGATGAGAAACGCCCGGGAACAATCTCCCAGCGGCCGGTTCAGTTTTCTCGCAGCGGGGATGATCGTCCTGGGCATAGCCTCGGCGGCCCATGCCCAGCTCTCAATCTCGCTCCAGCAGGTGATCGCGGGTCTCTCCAGCCCGGTCTACCTCACGCACGCGGGGGATGGGAGCAATCGCGTGTTTGTCGTCGAGCAGCCCGGGCGCATTCTGATTCACAAGAGCGGCTCGCTGCTCGGCACCCCCTTCCTCGATATCAGGTCCAAAGTCGGATTCGGCGGCGAACGCGGGCTTCTCAGTGTGGCGTTTCATCCACAATACGCGTCCAACCGCCGGTTCTTCGTTTACTACACCCGTAGTTCGGATGGGGATATCGTCGTCTCGGAGCTCGCGGCGTCGACCGGAAATCCCGACATCGCCGACCCGGTCGAAACCGTCCTGCTCGTGATCGAACACTCGACGTACTCGAACCACAACGGTGGACAGCTCCAGTTCGGCCCGGACGGCTATCTCTATATCGGCACCGGCGACGGCGGCGGCGGCGGGGACCCGTTCGGCAGCGGACAGAATATCAACACACTGCTCGGGAAGATCCTTCGCATCGATGTCAATTCCGGATCGCCGTACGCCATTCCTCCTGGCAACCCGTACGCGGGCGTTGCAGGACTTGACGAGATCTACGCCATCGGGCTCCGCAATCCCTGGCGCTTCTCGTTTGACCGCCTGACGGGCGCACTCTACGTGGGCGACGTCGGACAAGGGGCGCGCGAAGAGGTCGACATCATCACGCTCGGTGGCAACTACGGCTGGAATACGATGGAGGGAACCCAGTGCTACTCGCCGCCGTCCAACTGCAACATGGCCGGATTGACCCTACCGATCGCGGAGTATGCACACTCCGGCGGCAACTGCTCGGTCACGGGGGGCTATGTCTATCGAGGATCGCAGTCCGCGGATATGTACGGCACATATCTCTACGGTGACTATTGCACGGGCATCATCTGGGGGTACACCGGAGGCGTTGCGACGCAGCTGCTCGACACGAGTCTCTCAATCTCGTCTTTCGGCGAAGACCAGAGCGGAGAGATCTACGTGGTCTCACTGTCTGGAACGGTCAACAAGCTCATCGGCCCGACAGGTGGGAGCTGTTCATTGACATGCCCGGCCGACATCACCGTGACCGACGCAGACGGGGACGGCCCGGAGCTCGTCGATTTCACCGACCCGACCGGCAGCGGCACCTGCGGGCCGATCACGTGTCTGCCCGCTTCAGGATCTATGTTTCCCGTCGGGACGACCACGGTCACCTGCACGTCGGCTGTGGGAGGCGGGGTATGCTCGTTCGGCGTCACGGTCCTGCCCGGGGGCCAGCCGCTCCAGATCAGCTCCGTCAGCCCTGCGAGCGGAAGGCGCGGGGAGGAGCTCGAGGTGTACGTGAGGGGTACCGGGTTCGAGGAGGGTGCGGTGGCCTCTTTCGGGCGCCGGTTGGTGATCAGGGGAATCGAACGGCACTCGGCCAACGAGCTGCATGTCACTCTGAAGATCCGTCAGAGGGCTCAGCGTGCCAAGCGCAACGTCGTGGTGCGGAATCCCGATGGCGCTTCTGTTGTTTGTAAGGGCTGCTTCCGCGTGAAGTAGTGGGCAGATCAAACCACGGAGCGAACGGATCGGGCGCGGCCGGAGAAGGGGTTCCGGCCGCGCCCGTCGTCCCGCCTCGCGGATGAGGTCGCTCCCGACTCATCCGCCTCGTCAGCGCACCGTGAATCTGACGATGTTGCTGGCGGCTCCACCCGCCACGACGTACAGATCGACGGTTCCTCGTGGCGCGCGCCTCGGGACTGTGACTCGCAGGCTCGTCGCACTGGCCGCTCTCACGCGACCCCGGCGCCCGCCGAAGTACACGCCGTTGCCGGATGCCACGGCCGCAAAACCGTTCCCATAGATCGTGATCGAGCCGCCTCGCCTGGCTCTGCCCGGCGTGACGGAGGAGATCACCGGGCCGGCTGCGGAGGTGACCGTCACCTCGGCCGTTGCACTGTCGGCAGTTCCACATGCGTTCGTGACGCGGACCCAGTATCGAGTCGTCGCGGTCAGGGAGGGTGTTGTGTAGCTGCTCGCCTGTGCTCCCAGAATCGGGGTGGTCGAGTCAGACGAGTAGCCATCGAACCACTGGTAGTAGAGCGGGGCGGCACCAAACGCGTTGACTGTCAGAGTGGCTGTTCCACCGGATGCTATGGCTTGTCCCGCAGGTTGCGTCGAGATTGCTGCTCCGGCGCATCCGCTGGAAACCACGACGCTTGCAGTCGCGCTGTTGACGGTCGTAACGATGTTCGTGATCCGAACCCAATAGCTCGTGCTGGATGTCAGCGACGGGGTCACGAACGTGGGCAGCGTCGCCCCCGGAACCGGCCTGGTTGCGTCGTCGGCGAATCCTTCGAACCATTGATAATCCATGTTCTGGGTGCCCACTGCTTCGACACGGAGAGTCGCTGCGGCGCCGGGTGAAACGACCTGGGACCCGGGTTGCCGCTTGATCACGGGGGCCACTTGATAGGACCAGGTGTCGTCAAGTCTCGTCCCGTTGCTGCCGCCGAACAGAACGGTCTCTCCATACCGGGCATCGTAGGTAAGCCGCACCCTGGTTCGCGGACTTGGATTCGACGGAATTGCCGGAGAAACCCAGGCGGATCCGTTCCAGGTCCACGTGTCGCCCAAGTAGGTGGCGTAATAACCGCCGAACATCACGACCTCGCCACGAGCCTCATCGAACGCCATTCCGGCGGAATGTCGGGCGGACGGACTGGTCGGTGGATGCAGCCACGACCATCCCGATCCATCCCACATCCAGGTATCGCTCAGCGGGGCGCCATCGTACTGGTACCCTCCGAAGAGGATCATCTGTCCACGCAGACGATCGCAGGTCATGGCGCATCCACTCCGAGCGGTAGGCCGCGTCGTAACAGTGGGGTATGACCAGTTCGAGCCATTCCAGGTCCAGGTATCTGCGAAGTAGCCCCCGTCCGACCATCCGCCGAAGAGGACGCTAACGCCTCGAGCGGCGTCGTAGGCGAAGGCGCCTTCCTCGCGAGCACGAGGATTCGTCGCCGGGAACTGCTGAGTCCATGTAGTACCGTCCCATGTCCAAGTGTCGTTCAGGTGCCATCCATCGTAACCCCCAAAGAGCACGACAACGCCGCGGAGCTCGTCATAGGTCATCATGGCCCCATCGCGAGGCGACGGGCGGGTAGCGGGAAAAACCTCAGTCCATCTCATTCCGTTCCACACCCAGGTGTCGTTCTGGCGCCCCGCTCCATTCCCGCCGAACATGACCGTCACCTGACGAGCTCGATCATAGGCCATCGCGTAGCCATAGCGTGGAGAAGGCCCGGGGGAAGTCCAGAGGCGCCAGTTGCTCTGAGCCGCAATCGCAGGCGCTGCCGAGCTCAGGGCAACCAGAGTCGCGCCGGCGGCGAGGTTCCATACGGTTCTTTGCCACGCCCCGGTTCTCTTCGAAATCGTGGTCGACGCTGCGTGCTCTTCAGGATAAGTCCTCTTGTAACTCATGGTTTGATATCTCCCTTCCATCACGCACAATATCGGCGGCAACCGGCGGCAATTGCTTAGCTCCGCCTTAGCATTCTCTGAGGGACAGCCCGGCCGTGAGCTGCGTCACCTCAGCGAGCGCGGATCGAAGCGTGTGGCTGGGATTGTCCGGCTCGCGGAAGGCGCGGCCGCGCCTACAGGCCCGTCATCAAGAACACGCCGAAGTTTCCGCCCGCGTACAGCCGCTTCCGAGAAGCATCGTAGGCCAGAGCGGATGTGATCGTGCCGTCGGGAAGATTCGTTCCGAGCAGGCTCCAGGTTGCGCCCCCGTCCGCGGACTGAAAGACGCCTTGTTCGGTTCCGGCGAGGAGCCGCGAGGGAGAGCCGGGCAGGGCCAGCAGCGCATGGACCTGGAGGTCGGTGAGGCCGGTGTTCGCCGCCACCCATGTCGTCCCGCCGTCGCTGCTTCTGAAGACACCCCGTCCGCCCAACCCCGCGTAGAGCACAGCAGGAGCCGCCGGGTCGATGATGATCGCGTTGACCCGGATGTTGTTTGGGATCATCGTCCCGCTCCTGTTCCAGGTGAGCCCGCCGTCGGTGGTCCGATAGATGCCCTTCATGGCAGTGCCGGCGAGAAGCAGGCTCGAGTCGGTGGGTGAGATCATCACAGCGGTCACGGCCTGTGCGGTGAGCCCGGAAGTCTGCCAGGTCGCGGCCGCGTCCGTGCTCTTCCACGTCCCGGTATTACTACAAGCGTAGATGACGGATGGATTCCCGCCATCGATGGCCAGGGCATTGATGGTCACGTATCCGCGGGGCATGCCATCGTCGGACTCGATCCAGTTGGCTCCCCCGTCGGTCGACTTGAAGAAGCCGCCGAAGTTGCCGGTGTACAGCGTCGTCGGAGTGGCGGGATGGATGGCCAGGGCCATCACGCCCAGGTAAGTCATCCCGCGGTACGTTGCTCTCCAAGTATTCCCGCGGTTCGTGCTCCTGTAAACGCCGGGCGCACCGGCGATGCCGGCGTAGAGGGCGGGGGGCGAGGAGCGGAGCGCCAGGGAGGTGACGGGCGCGCCGGTGATGCCCTTGCTCGAGCTGATCCACTCCTCTGCGTCGTTGAGCCCGCGGTAGAATCCGTAGCCGAATGTACCGAGGTGGACGACGTCGCCATGCGGATCAGGGGCAACGGCGTAGACCGTGACGTAGTCTGGGAGCCCGGCGCCCTTCCATTCCCAATTCGAACCGCCGTCGGCTGACCGGTAGACGCCGGAGGTCTGCGATCCGCAGTAGAGAGTCCGCGGGTCCTTCGGATCGGCGGCGAGGCGATAGGCGGAGATGATGGTGGAACCGTTTCCGACCGCGCTCCACGAGCTGCCTCCATCAGTCGACGTGTAGACACCGTGCGAATCCGTGGCCGCGTGCAGCGTGCCCGGCTGAGCCGGGTCGAGGATGACACCCCGGATGTTGGACTCGGGAAGTCCCGACGATGCTTTCGTCCAGGAGGAGCCTCCGTTCATGCTCTTGTATATGCCATCTCCATAGGTCGTCGCGTAGATGGTTCCGGGGGCTGCGGGACTGATCGCAATGCCGGTCACCAACTTCTCCCCGATTCCGGAGGACGCGTCGGTCCACGACGCCCCGCCGTTCGAGCTCTTGAACAGCCCGCCGTAGCATCCCGCGTAAAGCCTCTTCGAGTTGGTGGGATCCAGGACGAGGCAGAACATGTAGGGCCGGCGCAGGCCCCGATTGCTCGCCTTCCAGCTCTCACCGCCGTCGCGACTCACGTAGAGCCCGCCGATAGTTGCGACATAGATCGTCGCCGGGTTCTTCGGATCGATGACGACCTCGCTGTAGGCCGTGTTGAGGGCGAGCGTGGTGTTGCTCCAGTTGAGCCCGCCGTCGGTGCTGCGGAAGAGCCCAGCTCCAACGACGCCCGCGTAGATCAGGCCTGGGGTGACAGGGTCGACCTCCAGCGCGCTCACACTGCCCCCATACGGGCCGAGGGCTTTCCAGCTCTTCGAGGCCGATGCGTGCAGGTCCGCACAGACCGGAGCACAGGCGCCCAGAAGGGCGAAGAAGGCGATCGGTGCCACGAGCTGTTTGTCGAGTGTTTTTCTCATGAGCAAAGCCCCTCCCCCAAGACTTTATCTCGTCGTCATGGAAACGTTCGGGGACGTACGATCCCCTCACTCGGGGTGAGGACCGCGAGCCAGCCTGGGGTTCCCGCTGATGGCCGTCGATGGTTCCATCATTCCTGAGGCCAACCGCCACCAGCTCCCCACGCTCGTACCGCAGAGACAGGAAATGGCCGTTCCGGCCCGATGCCGCGAGCCGGTCAGCGTTGCGGCGGAATGATCGAGAGGTGGGACGGGGCTCAGGCTCCCACCAGGGTCTTGAACCCGCCGCATGCCATGCGCTTGGCGTCGAAGGGCATGTCCTCCGGATCACACATGCTCGCGATGCGCGGGTCCTTCATGACCTTGGAGTTGACGCGGTCGCGATGCGCTCGCGACTTGAACACGATATAAGAGAACACAACAGTCTCGCCGCGCTTGAGCTTCATCAGTCGCGGGAACGGGAGTCCGAACTTCATGTTGAGGTCGTCGCCCGCGCACTCTTTGTATTCGAGAGCGCCGTGCTCACGCCAGATTTTTCCGGCTTTTTGCGCCAGGCACCGGTATGCTGGCAGGTTCTTCTTCGCTACGGGCAACACGTATCCGTCCACGTATTTCATGAGAATCCTCCTCAAATCGAATCTTCCACGGTCTGCGGCCCTTTCTTTCGAGCTCCAGCGACGGGCAGTGGGGGTTTCTTCCGGGACAGGAGACGTGGACGACAAGGAAAGCGGCCCACGTCTTCGCCCACGGTTTCTTCGATGTCTGCCGCGATCCATCTATGGGGCGCCTCTTTTTGCGTGAGAATCAAGCGAAGCGCCCGGCATCTTCTCCTCCATGGTGCCCAACGAATAAGTATATCCTCCCGAGGGCGTACCCGCCTCACTCGAGTCGCCACATCGCCACTTCATCCACCGGATTGATCACCGCGCAGACGCAAGGGGGGGCCGTGAAAGGAGAGAGCTCGTTGACGTCTTCGTCGGTGATTTGCGGCGGGAGGCGTGGGTTCGCCTGGAACTCAGGCTAATGGCCGTCGATTGGAAGTCTTGCGTCGAGCGTGGCGCGCTTTCCTGTTGCGGTGTAGAAGGTCGTGAGGGATAGGTCGCCCCGGGCCTGGGAGCTGAAGTACGTGGCCACGAGCGAAAACCAGGCCACCTCCGCGGGCTTGAAGGCTTTGTTCTTGATTGCGATCAACGCGATTTTGAACTGCTTCGGAGAGCTCTTCGACGACGGAACGCGCGGACCGCCGGCGGCTTGCATGAGCTGTTGGATCGTGTAAGTCTCGACCGATTGAGCCGTGACCCGGTCCGGATTCGAGTAGTTAGTGTCTAAGAAGTTGAGTGTTGACACGAAATGGCAAAACGTTCGAGTGGGTGAGATCCTCCGAACCCCTCTCAGGAAAGCAGGAAGGGAGGAATGCAGGAACGGAGCAGTCATC
>JACPPM010000070.1 GCA_016191015.1 Acidobacteriota bacterium
AACGGAGCGGTCGCCTCGAACTGATCAGAGTGGCTCGGAAGAACGCTCTCACGCTCCACGCTCCAGGCCCGCGAAGCGGGCCGGACGCTCTCACGCGCGGCTGAGACGCAACCTTTTTGGTTGCGGCTCAGCCGCGTTGGGCAGCTTAGCGGCCTATTCATACAAACATGTTGTCCGGGCCACCCGACCGCATATCGTAATCGTAGTCGTAGACGTAGACGCAAACGTGGACGATGGATCCCGATCGATCACGTCGACGAATACGTTTACGTCAGGGCCTACGACACGGGCAACGGTACCATCCGCTTTCGGGCGGATAGTATGTTGCCGGCTACACTGGTGCGGAAGATGGTGAAGACGCGGCTCTCGCAGAGGGGCGAGTCGCCCAACGCCGGCAGCAGGGGACGATGCCTGCGCCGGCCAGGACCCGTGGCCTCGAGCGCGCATACGCCTACCTCGGTGAGTCCGGGGACAAGGTAGTCGACGAGGGAGCGGAGACGGCGGAGGAGCGCGCGCTGGGCTTCGCGCGGCTGCTTAACGAAGACAACTTGCCAACGGACCGTCAGGTCCGCCTGCAAGTCCTGGTTGAAATGAGACGACGCCGCGCAGGGACACGAGGAGAGAGCTCAGCGAGGATGACGCGGTGCGGCTTGAGTTCATGTCGATCTTCGGCGCGGCATCGTTGAATCGTTATTGGATGGTGCCGCCGTAGGTGTGCCACGGTTGTTTGTTACGGCCGGTCCAGGCGGATGGATGGCGTTGTCTGCTGCCTGCGTGCAGTCCCGGTCTCGGCGTCGCAAGGCGCGGGATTGCTGCGATCTTGCCTCCGTCGGTGTTGTCCAGCTCTCATCATGGAGCATGCCGCCTCCTTCGCCGTGATGATGGCAAGCGTCCGTCGACTTGGCGCCGGTCTCCGGCGATCGATCTTCCGCCAGGCCGTCATCGAGAACGGTGTGAAGCGGGGCGTGGACGTCGTCGAGATCTACCCGTTTGCCGTCGAGGATGCTGAGTTGCGTGCGACTGTGCACGAGGCTCACGAGACGCTGGCCGGGCGTGAAGGACGAGCGTGAGCTGCTCGCTTGCCAGCCCGGCGGGAAAGTGCGACCATGGGGAAAAGGCAAAGGGGGGCGATCATGACATGCGGACGGACCCGGTCGCGTCTTGTCTGTGTCGCGGGGGTTGTTTGCGTCAGTTTGTGCACTGCGTGGGCAGGAGCAACGTCAGCCGACGTCGAGCCAGTTTCGATCGGTGGGCGTGCTGATAGCTCCGAGGGCCTGCTCCAAAATCCGCCTGGAACTCAGTCGGCCACCCTTACGGTGTCCAGCGCGTTCGGTGGATATCTGGTGGCAAACGCCGCGATCATCACGGCCAAGGTCACCAAGGAAAACAAGCCGGTCAGCGGGGTTTCTGTCTTCTTCTGGGTACAAGACGGCCCTCACAAGAAGAACCCGACGCGGACCGTGAAGACGGGTGCCGACGGTACGGCACGTTACACAATCCCTGGAGACGGGCTTCTCGGAATCGACTTCGTCTACGCTCTCGCATCTCTCAACGCTCCCACATCGGGTCGCGAGAGTTTCGTGATCGCCAGGCCCGAGACACAGGTTTACACCGATGCGGATTGGCACATGCCAACGGTTGAGGAGATCGAGCTGCATGCGCAGATCAGATGTGCAGGCATAGCTTTGCAGGAGGAGGCGGCGCGGGCGTTCCCACTCAGCCCGCCGGATGCGAGGGGCTCTCTCGCCGCGATGCGCCATTTCCGCGACACGGTCCTCATGCGAAGCGATCGAGGCCGCGCGGATGTTCACCGCTACTATGCGGACTCTCCCGAAGTTGTCGGGCTCGTCTTTCGGCATCCGAGCCTTCTTCCACGCCTGACAGGCCTGATGCTGCGTCTCGCGCCGCGCCTGCGGGGCATCGACGAATCCGGGGAGGCGACCTTCGCCGAGAAGGAGCTTGGAGAGATCGATCAGCTCCTGAGCGAACTGAGCGGGCTCGGGAGCCCGCAACTCTTGGCCGATCTCGAAGCGGTCCGGACAGACCTTCGGGATGACGCACTGCGGCGTGAGCGCCACATAGCGATCGGAAACGCGACTGAGAGTGCACATGTTGCCGCCACCTCCGCTGCCGCTAGCGCGGGGCCGAGCACGGCCGACTACGACGGCGGCACGATTCGCCTTTCGGGAAACGCCACGAGGAATTTCAAACTCCCGAATGGTGTTCTGCTCACGGGCTCAGCCCACGATGACTCCGGAAATCCAGCGGTGGGCGCGCCCGTCGCGGCTACAACTCAGGACGGTTATCAGGTAGGAAGGGGGCTCACCGACTCCACAGGCTCCTTTCAGATCGCATTGCGCCCGGGCACCTACTCGCTCTTCGTTCACCCTCCCGAAGTCCTGAACCCCAACCCCTACTCCTACCCGCGACTTGTGCGGACAAAAGTCGACGCGGTGAATGTCACGGGCGATACGAACATCGGCGACGTGCAGTTGGGCAATGGCTACGTGGTCACGGGAGATGTCAAACCCGCATCGTCTGACTTGCACAGTCTGGTCGGCTCGTTGATTGCGATTCCGAGCGGGAGCACCGATGGACCACCAATCCTTGCCCAGTTCCAGTATGCACAGCCGTACGGCCCGTGGTTGAACACGTACATGATGGCTCTCCCGGGCGGCAGCTACAGTCTGACCTTCTTCGGAGGGCAGGCATACTCACGCCCGAGCACGCAGTGGTTGCCCCTGCCGGCAGCCTCGTTCGCCACGAGCAGCCTGACGGTCTCCAAGGACCTTTCGAAGGACATCAAGCTTGCGAGGGGTTACAAGCTTTCCGGCACCGCCGCCGACGCGCAGCGCCGGGCGCTCGACGGTCTCCTCGTGATCATTCCTCAAGGCGGCAAGCCCTCTCGCGATGGGAAGGCCAGCTTCACCGTCGTGATGAACGGCACGTTTGTCACCTACCTGGCAACCGGTGCGTATGACGCCACCTTCTTCCCCCTCATGCCTCCGACGTACACCGGGAAGGCAGCCAGGACATCGAGGCCGGTCACGATGTCGGCTGCATCGCAGACGCTGGTAATCACAGCCACCGATGGCGCCGTGCTGTCCGGAAAGGTAACCGATGCGGCGGGCAAGGCAGCGGCAGCCACCACGGTCTGGCTCCAACCGATCTCCTCCGGCAACTCGCCCGCTGGCCTGTCGCTGCCGCTGCTCGCGTTGACAGATGCCAAGGGTCAGTACAGGCTGACAGCGCCTGCCGGATCCTACCGCCTCCGGGCCGCGCCGTTCGGGCTGACGGCACCGAGCGTCCCCGCATCCATCGCGAACGCTCTGTTCCAGCCGAGATCGCATTGAGGAGACGAGAGACCGTCCGCCGCCGGATCAAGGCCTCCACCCCCCACTGCGTTGAGGCACATGCCTGGGCAAGGCCTCGGCCGGGTGGCCTCGAGCGCAAGATGTCGCGGTCGTCGGCCGGACATTCGTTGTTCATCCGGCTTTCGACGCCCGCGGCCACGCGCGCCGCTGGTTACCGGGGCGCTAGGTTTCTTGAGCCCCAAGAGCGATAATAAGTCGGTGGGGTGTCAACATGGAGGTGTCACATGATTCTCACTGCAGTTCTTATTCCGGCGCCGGAAGGCGGTTTCACTGCACTGAATCCTGAGACAGGAACAACTACCCAGGGTGAATCGGTGGAGGAAGCTCTTGCAAATCTGCGTGAAGCCACCGAGCTATACCTCGAAGAGTTCCCAGTTACTACCTCAGGCCAGCCGTTGGTCACCACGTTTCAAGTAGCAGTGCGTGCCTAACCTGCCGCGTGTTTCTGGCGCAGAGGCCGTCCGCGCTCTCGAACATCTCGGCTTCGTTGTTCTTCGTCAACGTGGTAGTCACGTCATTCTGCGACGCGGCTCAACTGGCTGCGTGGTGCCGAACCATCGTGAGCTCAAGATCGGCACCCTGACCGGACTGCTCAAACAAGCCGGCGTTAGCCCGACTTCCGCAACTGGGGGACATTCGACAGGGCAACCTTTTGATTTCTCGTCAAGATTCTTCAAAGGTCGGCACTACAGACCGGGGTCATCGTCTCCTGATTTGGGGGCTGGGCAACAAGGATTTTCGGCGTCGGTTGGGCTGGCAAGTCCAAATTTAGCCGAGCGAGCAGGATGAGGTGGTCCTTCTCCGGTTGCGTGTACCGCGAGAGGACCAGAAGGCGACTGTCAGTGGTGGGAAGGTGGACATCGACCATCTGGATTCCGGCGAACTTGTCGAGCACTTCGCGTGGCGAAAGGCCTGGTGCCAGGGATCGGAGGCGATGCTTCAAGGTGACCTGCAGACAGTAGGCCATGAAGGCGATGAAGATGTGCGCCTCAATTCGTGTTTCGAGTTGGTGGAAGATTGGTCGGAGCGAAAGATCATCCTTGAGGTTTCTGAACGCCTGTTCGATTTCGGTGAGGCGGATGTACTGCTGCCAGAGTGTCGCGGGCTTTTCGGAGCACAGATTCGATCGGAGGAGATAGTGTCCCTCTCTTCGTATCGTCTCGCGGAATTTGTCTTTCCTTAACGAAAACGTAAAAGTCGCCGAAGTGACCGGTTCTTCTTTCTTCGGGAGGCTGACCTCCACGAGTCGATAGAAATTTCCTGCTTCTTTCTTGGCAGCTCCGAGCTTCAGTAGGAGCGCGTCACGGGTCAGCTCTTGGGTCTGAAGTTCGTGAAGACGACGCCAGAGCTTCTTCATGCGTCGTCGTCGCATGGCGCGCTCTTTCTCGACGCGACCCTTGCTTCTTGCCAATACGTAGAGTTCGCCCTCCTGGCGGAGCAGTTTCACCTCGACTGACTCACGTGCCTGCTCCCATGGTTGATCAAGGAAGCCCTCCTCCAGAGCACTGAGTCGCCCTCGCGGCGTTCCAACCAAGTAGCTCACAGGTGGTGTCGAGTTCTTCATCTCAGCCAACGTCTCCTCCGTGGGAATTCCGCGATCCATCACCCACGTCCGATTGGCTTTGCCGTATTGGGTCTCGATCTTCCTCAAGAACCCAGACAAGGTCGTCTTGTCGCTCGTGTTGCCCGCCATCACTTCATAGGCGATGGGAAACCCGTCGGGAGTCACGATCAGAGCGATCACGACTTGAACACAATCCGATCTCTTGTCCCGGCTATATCCGAACTTCCGTTTGCCGATCTCCGGTGGTTCGCACACGAAGTAGGTGCTGGTCAGATCGTAGAGGAGAACGTCGAATCCAGCGTCGAACATATCCACCCACCGTTGTCGCAGGAAGAAAAACAGATCCTCCTTGTGTCCCAACAGCTTGTCCATGCACCGATAGAGCTTGTCGATCTGAACCAGGGAAAAGTCCTCGCCGAGCAGGTCACCCATCGCGCTGCGGTCATACCACCCTCTGTGACAACGTGCTTGAGACAGCCCCCTTGCCGAGTTTAGTGTAGAGGGCGAGGAGACGAATGATGCGACCAGGACCCGACAGACATCAGCACGTAGTGTCCGATGCCGCCGACGCAGTCTCGGAGCGGAGTGAAGGCTCGCGGAGCGAGCCTCCACGGAGCGGAGAGACTGCGTCGGAAAAAATCCGGCCAACA
>JACPPM010000083.1 GCA_016191015.1 Acidobacteriota bacterium
GGCAGGAAGGGGTCTGTTCGATGCCACCCTGAGCTCCGGAGATGACTGCTCCGTTCCTGCATTCCTCCCTTCCTGCTTTCCTGAGAGGGGTTCGGAGGATCTCACCCACTCGAACGTTTTGCCATTTCGTGTCAACACTCAACTTCTCAGACACTAAGCCATTTGCGACATCTGCGGGTATCCGGACCCTGCCGCAGTCCTGGTCTTCTCCACCACCTCCTGTATTCTGTCCTCAGTCTCCTGTATCTTCTGGTGATGGCCCGATTTCTGATCGTCAACACAAATCGTGAGCATGGCCCGTTTCCTATACCCCCGATCGGCGCTTGCCAGGTAGCCGGATACGCCGCCTCCGCCGGTCATGAAATCGATTTCCTGGATCTCTGCTTCGAGGGCGACCCCGAGAGCGCGCTCCTCGGACGTCTTCGCGCGCACCCGCCGGATCTGATCGGCCTGTCGATCCGTAACATCGACAACTCGAACATGGCCCACACACGCTTCTATCTGCCGTTCGTTCGCGGGCTCGTCGACGCCGTGCGCACTGTCTCTCAGGCTCCGATCATTGCCGGGGGAGCGGCCGTCTCGGTGGCTCCACGTCCGGTCATGGAATACGTGGGCGCCGATTTCGCGGTATCGGGCGAGGGCGAGCTGGCCGTTGCCGGACTCCTCTCGGGGTGCTCTCCGGCGGACATTCCCGGGCTGCTCTGGCGAGCGCTTGGCGACGAGCCTGTCACCCAAAACGCCGGCACAAGCCGTCCGGTTCCGCCGGAGACCCGAGAGAGGATGTGGCGGTGGGTGGACACGGACAGATACTTCCGCCGAAACGCGCCCCTGCCGTTCCAGAGCAAGCGAGGCTGTGTTTTCCGGTGCGTCTATTGCACGTACACGAACGTCGAAGGAACTTCCTATCGGCTGAAGGGGGCCAAGGAGGCGGCCGCCGAGCTCGCCGCGAACACCCGAGCGACCGGCGCTCGGCGGGTCGAGCTCGTCGATGCGACCTTCAATGTCCCCGAGACCTTTGCGCTCGATCTGTGCGAGGCCATTCTGGAGAGTCAGGATCTGTCAGGAATCACCTTCACGACATCCGGCTTCAATCCGTCAGTCCACTCACCCGAGCTCTTCGGGCTGATGGAAAGGATCGGCTTCACATCGGTCGTGTGCACCCCGGAGAGCGCCAGTGATACGGTACTGCACAGCATGCGGAAGGGCTTCACCACGTATCATCTGGCGCGCACGATCGAGGAGCGGAGGAGGAGGCGCATTCCCTTCCTCTGGGTATTCCTGCTGGGGGGGCCCGGTGAGACGGAACTGACGGTCGAAGAGACGTTCCGATTCATCGCCGCAAATGTTCCCGCCGAGGACGGTGTGTTCCTGACGACAGGCGTGCGCGTCTATCCCGGGACCGAGCTTGCGGAAATCAGTGGTGACACTGGCGATCTCATCGAGCCCCGTTTCTACATCTCGCCGAGCGTCGACCCGACGTGGCTCGCCGGCCGGGTTCGGGATGAGATGCGCAGGCACACGAACTATGTGACGATCAGCGATACTCAAAACCGCCTCCTCCCCGCCCTCAATCGCCTCCTTGGCGCCCTCCGCTCCCACCTGCCCCTCTGGCGGTTCGCGCCCGCGGTCAACCGCGTGCGAAACCTCAGGTCACAACTCTGATCCCAGGCCCCATGCCCAAGCGCTGAGTGCTGGGTGGTGCGATCGTTGAAAATGCTGCGGGCATTCCATAAGATGGGCCTGGTTGAACACTCGGGAATTGTGATGAGGATCTGAGGAGGAAGGATGCGGTACCTTTCGGGGGCGAGGATCTCGCCGAAGCCGATCACGCGGAATACTACAGTCGTAGATATCGTCGAAAATGTCTTCTCCGCATACAACGCAGCGCGCCTTCAGGAGGCCTGCCGGCTCTTCGTCGAGAAGATGCTCGCCGACGACGTCACCGTCGCCTGCTCGCTGACCGGCGCCCTGACACCCGCGGGAATCTCGCAGTCCTGCCTGATTCCCCTGATCGAACATGGCTTTATCGATTGGATCGCCTCGACCGGCGCCAATCTCTACCACGACACTCACTATGGGCTCGGTATGTCGATGCACCGTGGATCGCCTCACGTCTCCGACGTCGTCCTCCGGGAGAAGGGCGTCGTCCGGATCTACGACATCTTCTTCGACTATCGGGTGCTCCTGCGGACTGACGCCTTCTACCGCAAGGTCATCGGTGCGCCTGAGTTCCAGCGGCCGATGTCGACGGCCGAGTTCCACTACCTCATCGGAAAGTACGTGAAAGCAAGAGAGAAGGCGCTGGGCATCGGCCGCTCATCTCTCCTCTCCGCGGCCCATGACTACCAGGTGCCGATCTACACGCCTTCGCCCGGCGACAGCTCGATCGGGATGAACGTCGCGGCGAAAGCACTGGATGGCAACCGGCTCCAGTTCGACGTGTCAGCCGACGTGAACGAAACGGCTGCGATCGTCCTCGGCGCCAAGAGAAGCGGCGGTAAGAGCGCAGTCCTGATCCTGGGCGGCGGATCTCCGAAGAATTTTCTCCTCCAGACGGAGCCACAGATCCAGGAGGTGCTCGGGATCGACGAGAAAGGTCACGACTACTTCCTGCAGATCACGGATGCGCGGCCGGACACGGGGGGTCTGTCTGGGGCGACTCCGAGTGAGGCGGTGAGCTGGGGAAAGGTGGATCCCGAGCGGCTCCCGGACGCTGTCGTGTGCTATCTCGACACGACCGTTGCACTGCCGATTCTCACAGCATACGCACTGGCCAGCCACCGCAGGCGCAAGCCCAAGCGGTTGCTCTCGCAGAGACAGAGCGCGATGGCGAGACTGGAGGGCGAGTACGCCAAGGCGAAACGTCGGGGACGTGCCCATGCCGAATAGTCGAAAGCCACAGGCAGTGGAGGGCTCACAGGACCACACTCGTCGAGACGTCGCACACGGCGGGGTAGCGTGATGGGAGATCAACAGGAAGCGAAGCGACTTTTCACCCTGGACGAGGCCCGTGCGCTCATCCCCGAAGTCAAGCGCATCACCCAGAAGGCCTACAAGAAGGTCCAGCGCCTTACGGGCGATGCCGAGAATCTGCCGGAAGATTCGGGCACCGATCCGGCGCTGCGGCAGGAGGTCAATAACGTCATCACCGACTGGCTCGAGGCCGTCACCGGTCTCGGGTGCGATGTCAAGGGCCTGTGGCTTGTCGATTTCGACAGCGGGCACGGGTACTACTGCTGGAAATACCCGGAGCACGATCTCCAGCATTACCACTCGTACGAGGAAGGGTTCTCCGGCCGAATGAGAATTCTGTAGAAATTGGAGATTGGAGATTGGAGATTGCGGCGATCCTGAGCGGCGGAGCCGTGCGCGGCATTTCCGCCAGCGTCCAAGGCGCCATTTGATCCCGCGATGAGTCTCTCTGCCGCCTATGATTGCTGCCGGCAGATCGCTCGCCGGCACTACGAGAATTTCCCGGTCGGCTCGTTGCTCGTCCCGCGCCGGCTCCGGCCTCATTTCTATGCTCTCTATGCCTATTGCCGCGTCAGCGACGATCTGGGAGATGAGGGCGACGAAGCAGGACGCGCGCGGGCACTCGAGGCGTGGGAGGAGGAGCTACGTGGAGCGCTGTCTGGGAGAGCGGCCGGCCCGGTTCTGACGGCGCTCGCCGACACGGCATCCCGTTTCGACATCCCCCACCAGCTTTTTTTCGACCTGCTGCGGGCGTTCAAACAGGACCAGGAAAAGCGGCGTTACCGAAGTGAGCAGGAGCTGCTCGGCTACTGCCGCTACTCGGCCAACCCGGTGGGGCGCATGGTCCTTTATCTGGCGGGAGCCGCAACCGACCGGAATCTCCAGCTTTCCGACTGCGTCTGCACCGGCCTCCAGCTCGCCAACTTCTGCCAGGACGTCTCTGTCGACCTCACCAAGGGCAGGGTGTATTTTCCCCTGGATGATCTCCTCGAATGCAGCTACAGCGAAGTCGACCTCGCCGCCGGCGTCCAGAACGACGCCTTCGCGAGGTTGATGCGTCTACAATGCGCTCGGGCACGATCGTTTCTCCTGCGCGGCATGCCGCTCGCCCGCTCCCTCCCCTTCCGCCTCGGCCTCGAGATCCGACTCATCTGCCTCGGCGGCCTTCGCATCCTCGAAAAGGTCGAGGCATCCGGACCCCTGGTCCTCGCACACAGACCGGCCCTCGCCCCGCTCGACTTCGCAGGCATGCTCGTGAGACTGGCGTGGTGAATCCCGATCTCGTCTGCGAACAGATCACCCGCGCCAGCGGTACGTCGTTCTACTATTCGTTCAAGGTCCTGCCGGCCGAAAAGCGACGAGCTTTCCATACGGTCTATGCGTTTTGCCGGCATGCCGACGACATCGTCGACGACATCGTCGACGGCATCGGGGCCCAGGCTGCCTCAGATCGCGCCGCGGCACTCGACCAGTGGCAGAGGGAATTCGATCGTTGCTGCGACGGCAGGCCGGAACATCCCATCATGATCGCTCTGCGCGACAAGATGGAGCGTTTCCGCATCCCGCGCGAGCCCTTTGACAGAATCATCGAAGGCGTCCGAATGGACCTCGTCAAGAACCGATACGAGACGTTCGAGGAGCTCTATCAGTACTGCTATAGGGTGGCCGCCGGCCCGGGACTGGCCTGCATTCACATCCTCGGCTTCCGGAATCCTCTGACGCTATCGTACGCCGAGAACCTGGGCGTGGCGCTTCAGATCACCAACATCATCCGTGATGCGGGAGAAGACGCGTCGACGGGGCGCATCTACCTGCCGCGCGATGACATGGCACGATTCGGGTGCACCGAACAGGACCTCGGCGCAGGCCGCTACAGCGCCGGGTTTCTTGAGCTGATGCGGTTCGAGTGCGAGAGGGCCCGCGGGTTCTTCCGCAAAAGCCGCGAATGCATCACGCCCGAGGATCGCCGCGCCCTCCTCTGCCCCGAGATCATGGCCGCCATCTATAGCGACACGCTCGCCAAGATCGAGCGCCTCAACTTCCAGGTCCTCCGGAAGAAGATCCGCGTCTCGAGAGCGAGGAAGCTGCTCCTCGCTCTCACAACCTGCGCTCGAATCCTGTGAACAATCTCGGCCCCCCACGGTGTGTCGTCATCGTCGTCGGAGCAGGTGTCGCGGGGCTCGCCTGCGCCCTCGATCTGCTTGTCGCCGGCCACTCCGTGACGATTGCCGAACAGGGACCAGCGCCCGGAGGACGCGCGCGTTCGTTTCTCTGGCCGCGGGCGGATGTCGAGGTCGACACCGGCCCGCATCTGATCTTGGGCTGCTACGGCAGCTTCCGGCAAATGCTCAAAGCGTGCGGAGCGGAGCTCGATCTGCAACCTTCGATGCGCGTCGAGCTCCGGGGCCGGCCCGGTGAGCGTGTCATCGTTCGTGGAGGAAGAGGCAGGCTGGCCAACCTGTGGGCTCTCACGTGCACGTCGCGACTCCCGATCGCGGATCGCCTCTCGATTCTCCGTGGCATGTACCGGATCAAGCGTCTCCGCGATACGACGCACGTAGAAGAATGGCTGGCGCTCACGCGCCAGTCCGCCGGCGCGCGACGGTACTTCTGGGAACCTCTCGTCCTGGCGACTCTCAACAGATCCAGCGCCCGCGCACCATCCGCGCAATTCCTCACGGTCCTCGCGCACGCCTTTCTCAACCGCGACGCCGACGCCCGAATGGGGCGCTTGGGGACTCCTCTGAGCGCACTCTACGCACGCCCGGCCATCGACACAATCAGGCGCCTCGGCGGAAACGTGCTCCTCGGCGACGGCGTCGAATCATTCGAAACCGCCGGCAACCGGATCATCGCCGCGCGCACTCGAAGAGGGCTCCGGCTGGAGACCGATCAGGTGGTCACCGCCGTCCCGCCGGACGCGCTCGACAGACTCATCCCCGACCCCTCGCTCACGCACTTCACCCCCTCCCCCATCGTCTCCGCCCACGTGCTCCTCTCGCGTCCGTTGCCGTTCGAAGAGGAAGGGCTCCTCGGCCTTCTCGATTGCCCATTCCAGTGGGCGTTCCAGACGCGGGCGAGAGACCGCTGGGTCGCCTCTCTGCTCACCAGCGATGCCCGCGACCTCGCCGACCTCCCCGTGCCCCGCCTCGCCGCCCTCGCCCGCGACGCGCTGAAGAGCTGCTGTCCAACCCTCCACGATCACGAGATCGAGGCCATCTTCCCCGTGAAAGAGCGCTCGGCCACCTGGAGCTTGACGGGGCCGTGGAGAGGACTGACCGCGCCGCCCGACAACCTCACTCTCGCTGGGGATTGGACCGTAGCGGATTACCCCTGCACGATCGAGTCAGCGGCGCTGAGCGGAAGACGAGCCGCGAGGGCGGTGGGCCAAAGACTGGCGTCGGAGTATGGCTAGATTAGGCGAGCGCGCCGCGCGTCCTGCGCCCGCAGCGACTCGCCCGAGGATCTGCTTCTGCCCCCTCGACCCACGATCGGGCAGAACACGAACGCTCCCTCAACCGACAGACGTCGGCAAGGTACTTCCTCGCAGCCTTACGACTCACTCTACGACTCCATGACCGGGGTCGAAAACGAGCGAATCGAACTAAAGTGTCGATCTGCCGGTCCTGTCCGAGGTCGATCACGACCGAGTCGTAGGTCGCGTAGCCGCGCGAGAACCCAAAGCCGTCCTGGTAGTCGATGTCGGCGATCTGACCCGAGACCTTCAGGCTGGTCCCATGGTGGCCGAGCATATTGGCGGAGTCGCCTTCGGTTCCTTGTGCCGGCGTGACCGAGATGACCGACGCTCCTTCTGCGACGCGTGCGAAGTTGATCCGAGGATAATAGATCGTCCCGGCGGCTCCCCCATTGAC
>JACPPM010000005.1 GCA_016191015.1 Acidobacteriota bacterium
CGCACGGAACGGCCTCGCCCGAGTCGGCGCCTCGACTTCGCCGCAGCCCTGCCCCGAAATCCGCCCGTCTTACGCGAGGATTCAGGAGTGTGTACAATGGGGCAACGAGACTGATCATGGAATGGGTGACGTTGCTGGTCGGGGTGATCGCCGGAGCTTTTCTGGCATGGATGCTTGCCGGGGCGCGCATGGCGTCGGCGCTGGAGAGGGCCACCCGAGAGACGGAGGGAAGGCTGAGAGCGGCTGAGGCCACCGGGGCGGAGCTTCGGGAGCAGCGCGAGCGGCTGAGGCAGGAGAAAGCTCAGATTGAATTGGAGCTCCGCCGGTGCGACAGTCTGCGTGTCGCGGCGGAGACACGCGCCAGTGAAATGGCGCGTGCGACCCAGGAGCAGAAGCTCCTGCTGGAAGAAGCCCGTGCCAAGCTCTCCGACGCGTTCAAATCTCTCGCGGCTGAGGCGCTGAAGAGCAGCAACGAAGGCTTTCTCACTCTGGCTGCCGAACGCCTTGCGTCGCTCCAGAAGGAATCGTCCTCCGATCTCGAAGGGCGCCAGAAGGCTATCGAGACTCTGGTCGGGCCGGTCAAGGAGTCCCTGGCCAAGGTGGATCAGCGGATGCAGGAGATGGAGGAGAAGAGGGCCGCGGCGTATGGTGCGATCCGTGAGCAGGTGCAGTCCCTGATCGGCTCGCAGGAACAGCTTCGCACCGAGACCGGCAACCTGGTGAAAGCTCTCCGCGCCCCCGCGGTGCGTGGTCGCTGGGGCGAGATGCAGCTCAAGAGGGTCGTCGAGATGGCCGGGATGCTCGATCATTGCGATTTCCGGCTTCAGGAAAGTGTGGCGACGGATGAAGGCAAGCTGCGCCCTGACATGGTCGTACAGCTTCCGGGTGGGAAGACCATCGTGGTCGATGCCAAGGCGCCTCTGCTGGCATATCTGGAAGCGATCGATGCACCTTCCGAAGAGCAGCGTGTCGCGCGCCTCAAGGATCACGCCCGGCAGATTCGCGCTCACATCGGAAAGCTCAGTGCGAAATCCTATTGGGACCAGTTCGAGGCCGCGCCAGACATCGTTGTGCTGTTTCTTCCCGGCGAGACATTCTTCAGCGCAGCCCTCGAACTGGACCCTGCGCTGATCGAAGAGGGTGTGAACCAGCGCGTGATTCTGGCGACACCGACAACCCTGATCGCGCTGCTGCGCGCCGTAGCCTTCGGGTGGCGACAGGAGAAGATAGCGGAGAACGCCCAGGAGATCAGCAGGCTCGGCCGGGAGTTGCACGAGCGCGTGGCGACGATGGTCGACCATCTGGCGCGACTGGGATCCGCGGTAGGTGCTACTGTCCGGGCTTACAACGAAACGATCGGTTCGTTTGAGAACCGTGTGCTCCCGTCGGCCCGCCGCTTCAAGGAGCTCGGGGCGGGAAGCAAGAAGGAGATCGCCGACGAGTTGCCCCCAGTGGACGCCACCCCGCGCGCTCTCACGGCCGTGAGCGGGGATGAAGATGCCTGACTGAATGGAGCAGATGTGAAGAGGAGGTTCGCCACAAGGTCGGAATAGTCGCGTGTGGCTATGTGTCCGTCTGTGTGGCTGACTGGCGACCGTTGAAAGCGCGGATGCGGGTCTGCAGCCTGGCGAGCGCTGTGACTCCACGCCGAGCCCGGACGCATCCACTCCCCCGAAGGTTGCCAGGGCTGCGGCAAAGTCGAGGCGCCGGCTCGGGCGAGGCCTTTCCGTGCGAAACCGCAGATGGCGCAGATTTCCGCACAGATTACGCAGATACTTCCAGCATTCAACCGACGAGCAACTTGCTCCTCACTCTCGGGTCGGCGCGAAGCAATCGGCGACATCTGCGAGTCAATCTGTGAAATCTGCGGTTTCCGGGACTTTGCCGTAGCCTTGGAAGGTTGCCGCAAATCCTTGACAACTTCGTCAAGCCGGTGGTAAGTTCAGCCAGAGCACCGGCCTAGTCTAAGGAGGACAGGAGATGGGTCAAAGAATACTTTTGGCCGACGACAGCCATACGATCCGGAAAGTGGTGGAGCTGACGTTTGCGGACACCGACTTCCAGGTCGTGGCGGTTCAGAACGGCGATTTGGCCCTCCAGAAGATCCGTGAAAGCAAGCCGGATATCGTGCTGCTCGACGTCATCATGCCGGGGAAGGACGGTTACGAGGTCTGCGACTTGGTGAAATCGGACCCATCCATGGCTGGCGTCCCCGTCCTCCTCATGGCAGGTTCGTTCGAGCCCTTCGACAAGGAACGGGCCCTCAGGGTCGGGAGCGATGGGTTCCTCCAAAAACCGTTCGATTCGCGCAGCCTGATTGCACGTGTGAACGAGCTACTCGAGGCGGCGCGGCGGCCCGCCCCCGAGGCAGCCCCTGTGGATGAAACCATGGCGTTCATCGCCGTGCAGGTCCCGCCGCCTCCCGTAGCCGGGAGGCAGCCTCCCGTGCCCGCGCCTGATCAGACGATGATCTTCCCGGGGTTCAAGGAGATCCAGGCCACTGAAGGGATCGGATTCCAGGAGTTCACCGCATCGCCTGAGAAAACTGCCACGGGGATTTCTCCGCCCACCTTGCCTCCCGAAGCGAGCTTCGCTGATCTGGCGGATGACCTGAAGGATTGGGAACGCGCGCAGGGGACTCAGCCGGTCAGGATCCCGCCTCCGGAGCCGACTATGCCGGTCACGGCGCTGCCGGTCACGGCCCTGCCGGTCACGGCTCCCGAGCCCGAGACGCCTCTTGTCCCAACTTTCTCTGAGACCCCCTTCTGGCAGGCGGAGCCCCCGCCACTCCAGATCGAAGAGCCGCCGGCCATTGCGGCCGCTGGCGCGATGGCGGAGTCCGAAGCGGGTCGCCGCGGGCTGGAGGCCCAAGAGGTGCCGCTCTGGCGAATGGAAACTCCGATGGTCCTGGAGGAACCCGTGGCGGGCATCGTCGAAGAAGAGGAGAGGGAAGCGGGATCAGTGGAGCCACCACTCTGGGAGATCGAGCCACCCAGAGCCGAGACTATCGCAGCTCCTCCCGCCGCTCCGTCTTTCAAAGAAGACTACATGAGAACCCAGGAATCCGTCATATCAGAGATCCCGCTGGAACCCGTCCCTGAGCAGGAGTTGTCGCCCGAGATCACATCGATGGAGATTTCCGAGGAACCCGCATCTCCTCCGGCCACCGTCGAGAGTGCGAAACCGATTCCATTGTGGGAAGTCCCGGCGGATGAATCCGTGATTGCACCTGTGTCCCCGCAGACCTCCATCGAGACCCCGGCGTTTCTCGAGCCGGAGTACGAGAAGACGTTCAGCTTGGAGGATCAGCCGGCCGAGGTTTCGGTTCCGGTGGAGCCCGAGATCGAAGAGCTGCTCGAGATGCCTCCGCCCGAACCCGGACCTGTGGAGTCATATGAACAGACCTTTGAGCTCGAGGAGCAAAAAGAAAGCGCGCTCGCCGAGCATGCGCCCGCGGCACCGCCCTCGCTGTTTTACGAGCCTCCGCCCGCGGCGGCGCGCCCCGCTCCCGAGCAGATACTGATCGAGGAGGAGGCGGTCGAGCTCGAGAGAGTGGAGATCCCGCCCGCGTTCAGCTCGACACAGGTCGACGCTGAGTCCCTGCTCGAGGAGCCGGCCGTCGCTGAGGCGTCGGTCGAGGCCCCGTCTGCCTCACTGGGCCTCGAGTTCTTCGAAGACATCGTCGCGGAAGAGGCCCCTGCGGTGCCAGCGGCCCCGGTGGCCGAGGTGCTCGAGCAGCCTGTAGCCCCCGAACCCACGGTCGTGGCGCCCGAGGCGGCTCTCCCCTTTGTGCCGGAGACCGAGCCGCCTCCCGTGCTCCCCTCACCACCCTCAAAAATGGAGACCATCCCGGACCTTCTGAAGGCCGAGCCTCAGCTTTTGAAGTTCGATGCTTTGCCACAGGAGATGGTCGATGCGGTCGCCAGGAGAGTTGTGGAGATCCTGTCGGAGAAGGCGATCCAGGAGATCGCGTGGGAAGTGGTCCCGGATCTCGCGGAGCTGCTGATCAAGAAAGAGATCGAACGGCTGCAAAAGGGCAATTGACGCCCCTCGGGGGGCGTCACGGCTCCAGGACCATGGATGATTGCGCACCGTCCCTTGCTTCGGTCTGGTGGGACGCGCGCGATCCGGTGCTGCAACAGTGTCACTATCGCTGGGTCGGCGCTTGCCGGAAGCCTGGGGACCCCGATCCGTGTTAGAATCGACGGGATCTTGAGAGGTCGCAGCGCGCGGAGCGCGGCCTTTCGAGGAGGAGTTTTGTTTGGACCAGCTTTCTAGAACATACGAACCACAGGAATTCGAAAAGCGCATCTACCAGTTCTGGGAGGCAGGCGGATGGTTCGCACCGCCGGAGGACGAAAGCCTCGCGCGGTTCTCCATCGTGATCCCGCCGCCTAATATCACGGGATCGCTTCACATGGGGCATGCGCTTCAGTACACGCTGCACGATATCGTGACCCGCTGGAAAAGAATGCGGGGACACGCGGCGTTATGGCTTCCCGGTACCGATCACGCGGGCATCGGAACGCAGATGGTCGTCGAACGGCAGCTCCACAGCGAGAAGACCTCGCGCAAGGAGATCGGGCGGGAGAAGTTTCTGGAGCGGGTTTGGCAGTGGAAGGAGCAGTACGGCGGGCGGATCACGCAGCAATTGCGCGGATTCGGGTCGAGCTGCGACTGGTCGCGCGAGCGCTTTACGATGGATCCGGGGCTTTCGCGCACGGTCCGCACGGTATTCGTGAGCCTCTTCAAAGAGGGATTGATTTATCGCGGCGAGTACATCGTCAACTGGTGCCCGCGCTGCCAGACCGCGCTGTCGGATCTCGAAGTGATATCCAGGGAAACGGCCGGCAAGCTGTATCACGTCAAGTATCCGTTGAAGGGGTCGAGAGACTACGTGGTTGTGGCGACGACTCGCCCGGAGACGATGCTCGGCGATACGGCCGTGGCGATTCACCCGGACGACGATCGCGCATCGCGACTGAAGGATAGTGTCGTCGTCCTGCCGATCATGGGGAGGGAGATCCCGGTGATCGAAGATGAGTTCGTCGACCGCGAGTTCGGGACGGGGCTCGTCAAGGTCACGCCAGCTCACGACCCGAACGACTTCGAAGTGGGACGGCGGCATGGCTTGGCCGAGATTACAGTGATGGACGGAACCGGCAAGATGAACGAGAACGCCGGCGCATACGCAGGGAAGGATCGGTTCCAGGCACGCAAGGAGATCGTCCAGGAGCTCAGGAAGAAGAAGCTGCTAGTGAAAATCGACGACCACACGCACGCTGTGGGGCACTGCCAGCGATGTGACACGATCGTCGAACCGACACTGTCGAAGCAGTGGTTCGTTCGGACGAAGCCGCTCGCCGATGCTGCCAAGGCTGCGGTTGTCGACGGTCGGATCCGGATCATCCCCGAGATCTGGAGCAAGATCTATTACGACTGGATGGACAACATCCGCGACTGGTGCATCTCGCGACAGCTCTGGTGGGGACATCGCATCCCTGTCTGGTATTGTGATGACTGCGGCGAGGTCACCTGTGAGGTGACCGATCCGCCCGCGTGCAGGTGCGGAAGCACGCGAATCCGGCAGGACGACGATGTGCTCGATACCTGGTTCAGCTCGGCCCTCTGGCCGTTCAGCACGTTGGGCTGGCGCGAGCAGAGCCGTGACTTCAGGCGCTTCTATCCGACCGATGTCCTCATCACCGGCTATGACATCATCTTCTTCTGGGTCGCGCGCATGATCATGATGGGCTTGAAGTTCACAGGCGAGGTTCCGTTCCGCGAGGTGTTCCTCACGGGACTCGTGCGCGATGCTTCGGGGCAGAAGATGAGCAAGAGCAAGGGAAACACGATCGAGCCGGATCAGCTGATGTCCGAGTACGGGACGGATGCCATGCGCTTCGCCCTCGCCATCCAGTCTGTGCCTGGCACCGACATCCCTCTCCACCCTGGGCGCATGAAGGGATACCGGGCCTTCGCGAACAAGCTCTGGAACGCCACGCGATTCGTGATCATGAATCTGCCGGAAGACCTGGATGAGGAGCTGACGGGTGAGCTCACCTTCGCCGATCGCTGGATCGAAGCGAGGCTTGGGCAGGTGGCGGCGCAGGTGAACGCGGCCATGAGCCTGTACAAATTCTATGAGGCCGCTGACACGCTCTACCACTTCCTGTGGCACGAGTTCTGCGACTGGTACATTGAGCTCATCAAGCCGCGCCTCACTTCCGGACAGGCGACCGTATCGACCGTGGTTTTGCTGAAGTCGCTCCGAAGCGTCCTGAAACTGCTCCATCCATTCATGCCATACGTCACCGAGGAGCTCTATCAGAAGCTGCCCCATTGCGAACCGGCATTGATCGTCGCCGCCTACCCGCCCGGAGGCGTCGATCAGGCCGGCGAGCAGATCATCGCAGAAATGAAGACTCTGCAAGCAGTCGTGACATCCGTCCGCAACATGCGATCCGAGAACAGCATCGATCCAGCTCGGAAGATCGACCTGATTCTCGCTTCTCAGCTGGACGCATCCCGAGCTTTTCTCGAGCAGCGCCATGATGACCTGTGCACGCTGACCCGCTCGAAGTCGTTGACCGTCGGCCGGGCCCACGCCGGCGAAAAGGGCTGCCTCCGCGGAGTGGTCGGGGATATCGAGATCTCCATCCCCATCACCGACTTCGCAGACATCGAAGCCGAAAAAAATCGCATTCAGAAAGAGATCCAGAAGGCCGAGCAGGAGATCACGAACCTCAACCGCAGACTCAGCAACCACGATTTTCTCGAGAAGGCACCGGAGAAGGTGGTGCGTGAGGCTGAGCAGCGGCAGAAGGATGTCGTGGCGCGGCGGGAGAAGCTGGAGACGTTGTTGCGGAGGCTTGCGTGAGCCAGTCCCAGTATCTGGACAACCTGATCGAATCGGCGCTCAAGGAAGACGTCGGCCATGGCGACCTCACGACCCAGCTCACGATGCGCGGCGACGAGCGGGCCGCCGGGGTCGCATGCGCCAAAGGTGATTTCGTGCTGGCCGGACTGGAGGTGTTCCTGGCCGTCTTCACCCGCCTCGACCCCCAGGTCCGCTATCACCCGAGGAAGCAGGATGGGGAGGACCTGGTGCGCGGCGACATCATCTGCGAACTGCAGGGAGGCGCCGTACCGTTGCTCGCAGGAGAGCGCGTGGCCCTCAATTTTCTCCAACATCTCTGCGGCATCGCCACGCTCACACGGAGATTCGTCGAAGCGGTTCGTGGGACCAAGGTCCAGATCCTCGACACTCGCAAGACGGTTCCGACCCTGAGGCCGCTCGAGAAATACGCCGTCCGCATGGGTGGAGGCCGCAATCACCGGTTCGGGCTGTTCGACGGGATCCTCATCAAGGACAATCACGTGAGGCTGGCCGGCGGTATCGCGGAAGCCGTGCGGAGGGCCCGACGGGCGACGCCGCAGCCGATGCCGATCGAGGTCGAAGTCGCGACGATTGACGAGTTGCGAGAGGCTCTCGATGAAGAGGCTAACGTGATCCTGTTGGACAACATGACCGTCGCACAGGTGCGCGAAGCGGTCCAGATCACGGCTGGCCGCGCCATCCTCGAAGCCAGCGGCGGCATGTCGCTCGCGAATATCGCCGACTATGCGCGGACGGGCGTCGACCAGATCTCCATCGGCTCGCTGACACACTCCGCGCCGGCTTCCGACATCAGTTTCGATATGACACCGCTGTCGTGAGCTCCAGAGGCCCCATGTCGCGTGTCGACGGCGTTTTTCTCGACCCGAACGCCATGGTCCCCCGCTTGACGACCTACTACATCGGTAGATACCTCGAACAGGCATGGATCGTCGAGTCGACCCAGGACGAAGTGCGCCGACGCGCAACGGAAGGAGCGCCGGAAGGGTTGGTGATCGTCGCCGAACGACAGACCGCGGGACGCGGCCGCAAGGGAGACAGGTGGTTTTCACCCGCCGGCTCAGGGCTGTACCTTTCGCTTCTTCTCCGCCCGCGCTTTCCCGACGTCATGTTGATCCCACTCGCTCTGGGCCTCGCCGCGGCCCAGGCCGTGGACGCTGTCAGCAAGCACAGGCCCGACCTCAAGTGGCCGAACGACATCATGATCGGCGACAGAAAGCTGGGCGGGGTCATCGCCGAGTCTCAGGTGCAGGAGGGGCAGGTCCTGTTCGTCGTCGCCGGAATCGGGATCAATGTTTCGGACCCCGTCGAGGGATGGCCGCCCGAGCTTGCATCAACTGCCGCGAGTCTTGGTCCGGATGTGGATCGCGAATGGCTCCTGCCCGAGCTTCTCAATGCGATCGAGACCAATTATGAAGCTGTCAAGACGGGCCAGTCAGCGGCAATGCTGGCCGAGTACCGCAAACGGTGCCCGTATCGGCGCGGGGCGCCGGTGCTGATCACTTCCGGCGACGGGGTGCGCGAGGAGGCGAAGGCATTAGAGATCGAAGCCGATGGTTCCCTCTTGGTCGAAATGCCGGACGGCACCCGGCAACGCCTTTACGGCCATCAGGTCATCGGCATGAGGATAGAGACCAGATGAATCAGGTCGAGAACCTCTCGTGCGGGTGCCCCCGCTGAACGGGTCCCAGGCATGCTGCTCGCGTTGGACGTCGGCAACACGCACACCGTCATCGGTGTCCTGGACGGTCAGAAGCTTGCCGGACACTGGCGCATTTCGACGCAGCGCGAGCGGACCGTGGATGAATATGGGCTCGCGATTCGGAACTTGTTGATGTTGAGCAAGATCGATGTCGCGCTGATCACCGGTTTCGCGGTTTCCTGCGTCGTTCCCCCGCTGACGCCGATCCTCGAACGCGTGGCTCGGCGCTACTTCGACCTGGAAGCGTTTATGATCGAGCCCGGGATCAAGACCGGCATGCCAATCCTGTACGACAAGCCGCAGGAGGTCGGAGCCGACCGGATCGTGAACGCCGTCGCCGCATTCGACAAATACGGAGGCCCTGCGATCGTGGTCGACTTCGGGACGGCGACAACGTTTGATGCCATATCAGAGCGAGGTGAATACCTCGGCGGCGCGATCGCCCCGGGGATCATGATTTCGGCCGAGGCGTTGTTCCAGCGTGCGGCCCGTCTGCCGAGAATCGAGATTCGGAAGCCGGAGGCGGTCATCGGCAAGGCGACTGTGACCAGCATGCAGAGCGGCCTGTTCTACGGCTATATCGGCCTCGTGGAAGGCATCATCAGGAGAATGATGAAGGAGCTGGGCAAGGCCAGGGTCATCGCCACCGGCGGCCTCGCCACCGTCCTCTCGCCCGAAACAAGGCTGATCGAGAAAGTCGACCCGGACCTCACGCTCGATGGGCTCCGGATCATCTACGAGCGCAATCACCCCGGAGAGAGCGATCAGAAGGAGTCGTGAGCGGGCTCCCTGTCGGCCTGCCGCGCGGCCTTCTGCTAAGAGCGACTCCCGCCTACCCAGCCCCAGGCTACGGGGGGACGATCCTGCGGCGGGCACGTCAGGGCCGTGGCAAAGTCAGACCCACGGAACATTCTCGTCGATCCGTACCCGTTCCCGTTCCCGTGCCCGAAATGCTCGATCCCGGGTGCAGCTACGGGTACCGGCTTTCGGCCTGGGTACGGGTCCGTGCAGGGTGGATTTCGGGGCTTTGCCGTAGCCTTGGCCGGCACGTGCACAAGTCGAGGAATGAACGTCATTTTGTGCTATGCTCCACAGATGCAGGATACCGGGGAGTGTGAAGGGCAGTCCACCGGCGGTGCACGTGAAAGCATTCAGTTCAGCGGCGCGGGTCGGCACGGCTGGTTCTCATCCTGTGCCGCACGCGGAAAGCGCGGCCGGGGTTGGTGATCGTGCTGAGCCGAATGCCGATCTACTTCCTCTGGCACAGAGTCGCCGTTCCGCATACCGAACAAGAGCTCGGTCGACCGAAACTGAGAAACAGGCAATAGTCTAGACTTCTGGAGGATCGTCACCATGGGCAATCAGCTATTCGCACGGAAACCCCTCGCGCTTCTGCTCGAGGAGATGGCAGGTGAACACAGGCTCCGTCGCATCCTCGGCCCCGTCCAGCTCACGAGCCTAGGCATCGGCGCAATCATCGGCGCAGGGATCTTCGTTGCTACCGGTGCGGCGGCGCACAATGTGGCCGGGCCCGCACTGATGCTCTCTTACGTCGTCGCGGGCATCACATGCGTCTTTGCCGCGCTCTGCTACGCCGAGTTCGCTTCGATGGTACCCGTGGCCGGCTCGGCTTACACATACGCCTACGCGACGCTCGGTGAGCTCTTCGCGTGGATCATCGGGTGGGACCTCGTTCTCGAGTATGCGGTCGGAAGCGCTACGGTCGCGACCGGCTGGTCAGGGTATTTCCAGAACGTACTCGCGAAAATGGGAGTGCAACTCCCGGAGGTTCTCCGTCTTTCACCGTGGCGGTATGACGCCACGGTAGGAGACTTCGTCACGACCGGTTCCTACTTCAATCTTCCGGCGGTCGTCATCGTCGCGCTGGTCACGATGATCCTCGTCAAGGGGATCCAGGAGAGCGCCACGTTCAACGCAGCCATGGTCGGAATCAAGCTCGCTGCGGTCCTCTTTGTCATCGGTGCGGGCCTCTTCTACATCAACGCCGACAACTGGCACCCATTCGCGCCATACGGCTGGACGGGCGTGAGCTTTTTCGGCAAGCACGTCGCCGGTCAGACCGACCCCGGCGGATCTCCGGTCGGGATGCTCGCGGGCGCAGCCATCATATTCTTTGCCTATATCGGATTCGACTCGGTCTCGACTCACACCGAGGAGGCGCGCAACCCCCGCCGCGATGTGCCGATCGGCATCGTCGTCTCGCTCATCATCTGCACTGTCCTCTATATCGCCGTGGTGGCAGTCCTGACGGGTATGGTCAGGTATGACCAGCTCGATATCAACGCTCCCGTCTCCCGCGCCTTCCAACAGAAGGGGATTGGATGGGCCGAGGGGGTCATCGCCGCGGCCGGCGTGGCCGGAATCACGTCCGTCCTCCTCGTCATGATGCTCTCGGGACCTCGCGTGTTTCTCGCCATGGCCCGTGACGGGCTCGTCTCCCGCAAGTTCTTCGGCGACGTCCACCCACGTTTCCGTACACCCTGGAAGGCCACGATCCTCATCGGTTGCGGCGTCATGGTCGGAGCCGGATTCGGCCCGATCGAGTTCCTCCTGCACCTGACGAACATCGGCACCCTGCTCGCCTTCGTCATCGTCTGTGCCGCCGTCCTGATCATGCGACGGACGAATCCCGACGCGGAGCGGCCATTCAGGTGCCCGTTCGTGCCGGTCGTCCCGATACTCGGGATTCTCAGCTGCCTGCTCCTGATGTTCTCACTCCCAGCGGGGAACTGGTGGCGCCTCCTGGCCTGGCTTCTCATTGGACTGGTGATCTACTTCCTCTACGGTCGAAACCACAGCGTCATGGCCACCTACCTCGCCCACGAAATCTCCAAGCACGGCGTCTCACCAGGCGGATCCCTGGCCACCGATATCGAAGTGGATCCCAGGGCCGACAGGAAGGACTAGGCGAGATCGGGCCGGCACCGAGCACCGTCCCGCCACCGCTGCGTCCGAATCAACTTCGCCGGGTCAGAGCGACGCTGTTCGGGAGATCTGTCAGTCTAGCTCATCTGGAAGACCTTGGTCTCGCGAACGAGCCTTCGCCGTGCTCCACAACGGGACTGGACAAAAGAGGTGAGGGCGCACGTCAGTGCGCCCCTGCATTACTCGCCCGGGGCTTTCACGTGCTGCTTCTGGGCCTTGCCTTTGCCATGGGTGTCGATGCGTTCCGAGCTGCGATCCCGCTTCTTTTTCGGGACCATCGGCTCCTTCGTCTCCTCTCCTCCCTTGGCTTCCTTGCCCTCTTCAGGCTGTTCCTTCTTCTTCCCCTTGGTCTTCTCTTTGACCGGCGGCTTGTATTCGCTTCCGAGCAGCTCGATGAAGGCCGTGTCAGCTCCGTCGCCGTGGCGCTGTCCGATCCTGATGATCCGCGTGTAGCCACCGTCCCGCGTGGCAAATCGCGGCGCGATCTTCTCGAACAACTTCCGCACGGTGCTCCGCTTCGCGATCATCTTCGCTACCTGTCGGCGATGATGGATCTCGCCACGCTTGGCCAGTGTGATCAGGCGCTCCGCGACCCTCCGAAGCTCCTTCGCTCTCGGCACCGTCGTCCGTATCCGCTCCTTCTCGATGAACGAGCTGACCATATTCTTCAGCATGCTGAGGCGGTGCCCCGTCGGTCGGCCCAGCTTCCTCTTGTCAACCAGATGTCTCATCTTCGCAGCTCCTCAAATGGCGCCCCCACCGTGGCTCCCTACTCGGCGACGTCGACCTCTTCTTCCACTTCATCCTCGACAGGCAACGCCGGCTGCGGGAAGCTCTTAAGCACTCCACCTTCGATCTTCATGCCGAAGCCCAAGCCCATCTGTCCGAGAATCTCTTTGATCTCCGCCAGTGACTTGCGGCCAAAGTTTTTCGTTTGCAGCATCTCCAGCTCGGTCTTCTGCACCAGCTCGCCCACCGTCTGAATATTGGCATTCTTCAGACAGTTGTAGCTGCGGACCGAGAGCTCGAGCTCATCCACGCGCTTCGACAGAACGTCCCCCATCCGCTCGGTCTTCTTCTCCTCGGTGGCCGCCTCCGTCTGCGGCTCCTCCTCGAAGTTCATGAAGATCGTGAGGTGATCCTTCAACAGCTTCGCCGCGAGACTCACCGAGTCCGACGGCGTGATCGCGCCGTTGGTCCAGATGTCCATGATCACTTTCTCGTAGTCGGTGGTCTGCCCCAGCCGGGCCATCTCCACCTCGTACTTCACCTTCTTCACCGGCGAATGCACCGAGTCGACCGGGATGTAGCCCACCACAAGATCCTCGTCGAAGTTCTTGTCGGCCGATACGTAGCCACGGCCGAACTTCAGACGCATCTCCATCTGGAGCTTCCCGTTTTCGGAGATCGTGGCGAGGTGGACGTCCGGATTCAGGATCTCGACGTCTCCGTCGTGCTGAATGTCCTTCGCCTTGATTTCACACGGCCCGGTCGCCTTGATCGTGAGCGTCTTGTTCTGCTGCCCACCCATCTTGAAGTGGATCTGCTTCAGGTTGAGGATGATATCGGTGGTATCTTCGACGACCCCCGGGATCGCCGAAAACTCGTGCAGCACCCCTTCGATCTTGACCGCGGTGATGGCGGGTCCTTCGATCGACGAGAGCAGCGTGCGGCGCAGGGCGTTGCCGATGGTCGTGGCAAACCCCCGCTCGAACGGCTGCGCGCTGAACTGCCCATACGAGGGCGTCAACGACTCGGAGTTCCACTCCATCTTTTTCGGCTTCTGAAAACCTTTCCAAAGCATGTTCTGCTGGCCTCCTATCAGTGTGCCCTGAACAACCTAGACCTTGCTGTACAATTCGACGATCAGGTGCTCGGCCACGGGGTACTTCACGTCTTCCCGCTTCGGCAGCGAGATGACCTTGCCTGCCATACCTTCCCAGTCCATCTCCAGCCAGGGCATGAGCCCGCCCTTGCCGCGCGCCGATTCGAGGGCGCTCTGGACATGCAGGTTCTTCAGCCCCTTCTCGCCCAATGTGATCGCATCGCCCGCGGCCACCAGATACGAGGGGATGTCCACCCGCTTTCCGTTCACCTTCACATGCCCGTGGCAGATCACCTGCCGTGCGTGCGCCCGGGATGAGGCGAACCCCATGCGGTGCACGACGTTGTCCAGCCGCCGCTCGAGCAGGATCAGAAGATTCTCGCCCGTGATCCCCTTCTTCTTCTCTGCCTTCTCGAAATAGGTCTTGAACTGGCTCTCGAGCAGCCCGAACATCCTCTTCAGCTTCTGCTTCTCACGGAGCTGCAGACCGTACCCGACCAGCTTCCCCCGGCGCATCGTGCCGTGCTGGCCAGGCGGAAAATTGCGCCGCTCGATGGCACACGAATCCTTGAAACACCGCTCACCCTTCAGGTAGAGCTTCGTGCCCTCCTTCCGGCAGAGCCGACAGACCGCATCTTTGTAACGAGCCACTTCTCCTCCTAACGCAGGTTCTAGGTTCCGGGATTCAGGATGCAGAGGAGGGAGGAGGTCGGGATACGACGAGATCCCCTCCGGCTGCACATCGAAACGCTGAATCCTGTTCCCTTCACCCGCGACCGACCGTTTCTCAAAGTCTTAGACTCTCCGCTTCTTGGGCGGGCGACAGCCGTTGTGCGGAATCGGAGTGACGTCCCGAATCGATTTCACGTCCAGACCCGTCGCCTGAAGCGCCCTGATCGCGCTCTCGCGGCCGGCCCCGGGCCCCTTCACGCGCACCTCGACCTGCCTCATCCCATGCTCTTTTGCCGCATTGCCCGCCGCCGTGGCTGCCACCTGCGCTGCAAACGGCGTCCCCTTGCGTGAGCCCTTGAAGTTCTGCGCCCCCGAGCTGGACTGGCACACCAGGTTCCCTTCCGCGTCGGTGATCGCAATCATCGTGTTGTTGAACGTCGCCTGGATATGAACAATCCCGGCGTAAACGTTCTTCTTCTCTTTCTTCTTCTTGTACGCCTTGCCCTTGGCAGTCTTGGCGCCAGCCGCTGGTTTCTGTGCCATGCCTCTCTACTCCCCTACTTCTTCGGCGGTGTCTTCTTCGCTCGCGCAATGGTACCGCGGCGCGGCCCTTTGCGCGTCCGCGAATTCGTGCGCGTGCGCTGTCCCCGCACAGGTAGATTGCGACGGTGTCGCAACCCGGCGTACGAGTTGATCTCCATCAGCCGTTTGATGTTCATCGAGACCTCTTTGCGGAGATCCCCCTCGACGCTCCCCTCCCGCTCGATGATCTGCCGGATGCGGTTCACTTCCTCCTCGGACAGCTCCCTCACCCGCTTGTCCCTGTTCACGCGGGCCTCATCCAGAATCCGGTTCGACCGGCTCCGCCCAATCCCGAAAATATAGGTCAAGCCGATCTCGACCCGCTTGTCCCGTGGTAGGTCAACGCCTGCGATACGTGCCACAGCCCGCCTCCTTTATCCCTGCCGCTGCTTGTGCTTCGAGTTCTTGCAGATCACGCGAATCACGCCCTTGCGGCGCACGATCTTGCATTTGGAGCAGATCACTCTGACCGAGCTTCTCACCTTCATCGTAGTGTCCCCTGGAAGAATGGTAGTTCAAGGTTCAAAGTTCCAAGTTCAAAGGCGGTCCTCGTCAACCCCCGAGACGTGCTTGTCCCGCGGGAACTTTGAACCTTGAACTTTGAACTTTGAATTTGTCTCATTTCAGTCTGTACGTAATCCGACCCCGCGTGAGGTCGTACGGCGACAGCTCGACCATCACCCGGTCCCCGGGCAGGATTCGGATGAAATTCTTTCTCATCTTGCCGGAAATGTGGGCGAGCACCATGTGCCCCTTGTCCAGCTCGACCCTGAACATGGCGTTGGGCAGCGGCTCCACCACCACCCCCTCGACTTCGATCGCATCTTCCTTCGCCATCTCACTCACCTTCCAGCTCTGACAGAATCACCGGCCCGTCCTTCGTGACGGCAATGCTGTGTTCAAAGTGGGCCGAGAGACCGTGGTCGATCGTCTCGACGGTCCAGTTGTCCGCCAGAATCCGCACCTCGAAGCTCCCCTCGTTGACCATCGGTTCGATGGCCAACACCATGCCCTCCTTGATCTTCGGTCCCTTGCCTCGCGTTCCGAAGTTGGGCACCTGCGGATCCTCGTGCAGATTCGTACCGATTCCGTGCCCGACAAAGTTGCGCACCACCGAGTATCCGCGGGATTCGACGTAGTCCTGTATCGTGCAGGAGACGTCGGAGACCCTGTTGCCCGGTCGAGCCTGCTCGATCCCGCGATAGAGCGAGTCGCGCGTCACCTCCATGAGGCGGATGGCGCGCGGATCCACTTTCCCGACGGCAACGGTCAGCGCCGCGTCGCCATAGTATCCGTCCAGGATGGCGCCGAGATCGAGCGAGAGGATGTCACCTTCGCGCAGCGGCCGGTCGTTCGGAATCCCATGAACCACCTGATCGTTGACCGACGCACACAAGGTCGCCGGATAGCCGCGGTAGCCCTTGAAAGCAGGCGCAGCCCCGGCACGGCGGATGCTGTCCTCCGCCACCCGATCAAGCTGTCGCGTCGTCATTCCAACCGCCACTTCTTTTTCAAGGACCTTTAGAGTGCGCGCTACCACCTGGCAGCTCGCTTTGATTTTTCCTATTTCTTTCTCAGATCTGTAAATGATCATCGCACCTGCTCGAGCTCAAGCAGGTGTGAAATCCTCTGTGCGACCGCATCCACCTCGCCCGTGCCGTCGACCTCACAGCACAGCGCCCCTTGACTGCGGTAGTACTCGAGAAGCGAGTCGTTCTGCTTGTGGAAGACGACGAGGCGGAGCGCGATCGTCTCAGGCTTGTCGTCAGGACGCTGAGTCAGCGATGCGCCACAGTCGTCACAAACACCCTCTCGCTTCGGTGGACTCGAAATCAGATTATATGTCCGCGTACAGGCCGAACAGACTCTCCGGCTGGAGAGCCGCACGATGATCTCCTCGTCAGGAACCTTGACGTCCAGAACCACGAAGGGACCCGGTGCCGACGTCTGCAGACCCTGCAGCCGCTCGGCCTGAGCCACCGTCCGCGGGAAGCCGTCGAGCACAAAGCCGCGGGCATAATCAGCCCGCGCCAGAGTCTCCCGGACGATCCCTACCACTATGTCATCACTCACCAGGAGGCCGGCCTCCATCGCCGTCTTGGCCTGACAACCCAGCTCCGTGCCCTCTCTCACCGCGTTCCTCAGCATGTCGCCTGTCGAGACATGCGGGACGCCGAAGCGCCGTGCGAGCAAAGCTGCTTGAGTGCCCTTGCCCGCGCCCGGCGGCCCCAGCAGGATGATCTTGCTGATCACCCGCGCCTCCCGCGCAACCTGCTGCTTCTCATGAAGCCGTCATAGTGACGCATGATCAACTGAGATTCGATCTGCTGCATCGTGTCCATGGCCACACCCACCACGATCAGGAGCGATGTCCCGCCGAAATAAAAACGGATGCCCATCCCGTTGGTGATGAATTGAGGCAGATTGCGGTCCAGCCACCCCCCGACGAACGGAATCGGCGCGACCTTGAAGCCCGCCATCAGGAACTCGGGCAGCAGAGCTATCATGGCAAGGTAAATGGCACCGCCGAAGGTGATGCGCGTCAGAATCTTGTCGATGTACTCAGCCGTCCGCTTCCCCGGCCGAATCCCTGGAATAAACCCGCCATACTTCTGCAGGTTGTCGGCCACATCATTCGGGTTGAAAATGATCGCCACGTAGAAGTAGCAAAAGAACATTATTCCGGCGACATAGAGGAGGTTGTACAGCGGCATCCCCCACTGAAGCTGCTTCGCAAGCTCTTCGGTCCAGGGGTGCTTGATGAACTGCGCGATGGTGGCAGGAAACACGATGATGGACGAGGCGAAAATGACCGGAATCACACCGCCCGTGTTGACGCGCAACGGGAGGTGCGTCGACTGCCCGCCCATCATCCGCCGCCCAACCACACGCTTCGCATACTGGACCGTGATTCGTCTCTGCCCCCGCTCGACAAACACGATGATCGCGACAACCGCCACCATCAGAAGAATGAGAGGCACGAGCTGGAAGAGCGTGAAGCGCCCCGTCCGCATGTTCGTGAACAGCTCCATCACCGCCGATGGCAGCCCTACCACGATGCCCGCAAAGATGATCAGCGAAATGCCGTTGCCGATCCCGCGCTCGGAGATCTGCTCGCCGAGCCACATGATGAAGGCCGTGCCTGTTGTGAGCGTGAGGACGGACATGAGACGAAAGGCCCAGCCCGGGTGAGCGACGATCGCTGCGCCGCCCGGCGCCGTGAGATTCTCCAGACCCACCGCGATCCCTGTCGCCTGGATGACGCTCAGGACCACCGTCCCATACCGCGTGTATTGCGTGATCTTCTTCCGGCCGGTTTCGCCCTCTTTCGAAAGCTTCTCCATGTAAGGCCAGACGACGGTCAGGAGCTGCAGAATGATCGAGGCGCTGATGTAGGGCATGATGTTCAGCGCAAAGATCGTCATGCGCGAGAGGTTCCCCCCCGAAAACAGATCCACGAACCCGATGATCGAATTCTGCGCCGACTCGAAAAGCGCCTGTAGCGCATCGGCGTTGATACCGGGGTTGGGGACCTGAGCGCCCAGGCGATAGACGGCGAGCAGCCCCAGCGTGAAGAGAACCCGCTTTCGGAGGTCCGGGATGCTGAAGATGTTGCGAATCGAGGAGATCAACGCGCAATGACCTCCACGGTGCCACCCGCCGCTTGGATCTTCTTCACCGCCTGCTGCGAGAACTTGTGAGCCTTCACGGACAGCGCCCGCGTGAGGTCACCGTCGGCGAGCACCTTGATCAGGGCCCCCCGCTTGCTCACACCCGCCGCAATGAGCTCATCAGGGCCGAACGAGTCCCCGTCGAGCTTCTCGAGCCGCCCCGTATTCACGATGTCGTACTCGACCCGGAAAATGTTGGTGAACCCGCGCTTCGGCACGCGCCGGTGTAGCGGCATCTGGCCGCCTTCGAATCCGCGTTTCTGTGAGGTGCCCGATCGGCTCCACTGCCCCTTGTATCCTCGACCAGCGGTCTTGCCGTTGCCGCTCCCCGGACCGCGCCCGCGGCGCTTACTGTTCTTCGTCGACCCCGGTGCCTTCCCCAGTTGCGATAAGTTCATCAGTGCTGCTCCCCTATCCGCGCGTGCCCACGATCTTGACCAGATGCGGCACCTTCGCGACCATCCCCCGAATCGACGGGTTGTCACATAACTCGACGGTGCGGTTCAGCTTCCGTAGGCCCAGGCCAACCAGAATCTCCTTCTGATGCCGCGTGAAACCGATGCCACTCCGAATGAGTTTCACAGCGATCTTCTTACCCTCTCCTTGCTTCGCCATCGCGAACGCTCCTTGCACACAGCCCGCGGCGGGGCCGCGGAAAACCCTTAACTTATCAGAAAATTACTCTACTGGCAACCGAGCTGCAGAGACCGCCCGAGGGCGCTTCAAACCGGTGGCGCGGCTGGCGCCCCCGTCGGGGCGGGGACCGTCTCGGCCGTCACTGCGGCCGGAGGAGCCACCTTGGCCTCGAGTCCTCGACGTTCCCGTACTTCACCCGGACTCTTGAGCCTGCGCAGCCCATCGAATGTGGCCCTGATGACATTGTGGGGGTTGGTGGTGCGGATCGACTTCGTGAGGATGTCGTGGATGCCGACAGCCTGGAGCACGGCGCGCACGGGACCGCCCGCGATCACTCCGGTACCGGCCGCTGCAGGTTTGAGAAGCACGCGGCCCGAGCCGTACTGGCCGATGATCGGGTGCGGGATGCTTGATCCCGCCAGCGACACATGGATCAGATGGTTGCGGGCCCGTTCGATGGCCTTCTTGATCGCCAAGGGCACCTCGCGTGCTTTCCCCTTGGCGTACCCCACATGGCCGGTCCCATCACCGACCACAACCAGTGCCGAGAAGCTCAGGTTCTTGCCGCCCTTCACGACCTTGGTGACGCGGTTGATCGCGACAACATGGTCTTTCAGATCGAGCTGGCTTGGATCGATTCGATTGGTTTTCCGCAAAAGTCCTCCCACCTGCCGCCGTCAGAAACTGAGCCCGGCCTTGCGCGCGCCGTCCGCGAAGGCCTTCACCCGCCCGTGAAAAAGAAACCCCCCGCGGTCGAAGACCACTTGAGTGATCCCTTTGGACTTGGCCTTCTCGGCCATGTAAGTACCGAGCTGCGTGGCGACCTGGACAGCGGGCCCTTTCTTCATCGCATCGGCGAAGCCTTGTTCGAGCGTCGAGGCCGACACCAGCGTCGCTCCGCTCAGATCGTCGATCGCCTGGGCGTAGAAATGCTTGTTGCTCCTGTACACCGCCATCCGGGGCCGCTCGGGTGTCCCGAGCACCTTCTTCCTGATACGGAGATGAATCCGGCCACGCCGGTATCTCCTCACAATGCTCTTGTCCATCGATTACCTCAGAAGTCGTTCAACCATAAAACACGCGCCTTCAAAAAGGCGAAAAGCATTATATGCAAACGGGGCGCGATTTCAAGCAATTTCTATCGAGGGCCCAGGGCTGCGGCAAAGTCGAGGCGCCGACTCGGGCGAGGCCGTTCCGTGCGAAACCGCAGATGGCTCGGATTTCCGCGCAGATTACGCAGATTCTTCCAGCATTCAACCGACGAGCAACTTGCTCCTCACTCTCGGGTCGGCGCGAAGCAATCGGCGACATCGGCGAGTCAATCTGTGAAATCCGCGGTCTCCGGGACTTTGCCGTAGCCTTGGTGGCGGCGTGCTCAGCGCTTGACGAAATGTCTCGACCACCCAATAATCCGACCGCGCGCTGCTGTCCGTATGGTGCGCGACAAGGAGGATGGGTGGGACTCGACATCGGCAAGCTCTTGAGTAGTGTTTTTGAACCGCAGCCCGGCGAAGAGGTGCTCGTCGCCTGCGACGTTCCCCGGTCACCGGCCCAGGACTCTGATGCATGGCAGGATCGGAGGAGGTGGGCCGAGGAATGGCAGCGCGCGTTCGTCGAGCTTGGGCGGGTGCACGGGTTCGACACGAAGGCTTTGTTGACATACGTCGCCACTGGAGCTCATGGCGCGGAGCTCCCGCAGGAAGCCGCCCTTGGTGGCCGGCGCGTGATGCTCGAGGAAGCCGTTCTCGGCAGCACGCTGGCGGTTTTCATGACCGAGTACTCGGCAACCGCCGCTCTGGACGGCTTCTGCCGTCGAAAGCCGGACTTTAGGGCCGCCTCGCTCCCGGGACTCGAGAGGCGCATGGAAAACACATCGCTCGCCGCCGACTATCGCGAGGTGGCGAGGCGCTGCCGGATTCTCTATGACCTGTTGAACGGCGCCGGAGGGCTGGCTGTGCAGTTCTCGACCGGTCATAGCTGCTACTTCGACCTGCGCTTCCGCAGGCCCGAGGCCGACGATGGGTACCTGCCGCGTTTCAAGCCCGGCGACAGAGTCATCAATCTCCCGTCGGGAGAGACCTTTATCGTGCCGTACGAGGGTGAGCGGGCCGGAACGCCATCGGCGACCGCCGGAGCACTGCCTATCCGCCGGGGTGCCGAACTGGTGCTGCTCATCGTCGAGGCCAACCGCATCGTGAGAATCGAAGGCGAAGGGCCTGAGGCCGGGCGGATGAGAAATTTCTTTGAGGCGGACAGGGCTCGGATGAATATCGCAGAGGTTGCGTTTGGGTGCAACGATCGGGCTGTGGTCACGGGCAACGTACTCGAGGACGAGAAGGCAGGTTTCCACTGGGCCTACGGACGGTCGGATCACCTGGGAGGTGTTTGGGGCGTCAAAGCCTTCGCTAGTCCCACCACAGTCGTCCACGAGGATATTGTCTACGCACAGGGGAACCCGATCCAGGTGACCGATGCGACAGTCGAAAGACGCGATCGCCGGATCTGTGTGATCAAAGATGCGGCATACCAGGTCTTCTGATTCCGCGCGAAAGGGCGGGGTCGGAGCAGGTTGCCACGAGAGCCCCACAGGGCTAGGCTAGACGGCGATGAGTGAACCGGCAAGCGAGCGCAGGCGCATCAAGGAGATGGAAGTGATGGTGGCGGAGGCCATCACCGAAACTCAGGATACCACGACACTCGTACTTTTCACCGGCAACGACCGGCTCGATTACAAGGCCGGACACTTTTTGACGATCGACCCTCACCAGTTCGAGGCGCTCGAGCGATTCACGGCATTTCTGGAGGATCTGAAGGGTCGGAAGGAGCCGGCACGCGCCTACTCGATGACGTCGGCGCCAGAGGAGAAATACCTGGCCATCACAGTGAAAGAGGAGCGGTACGTGCGGGGAGCGACGAAGTACCCACCACTCCTCTCGCCGCTGCTCGTCAAACGAACCTTGCGCGGGATGCGGCTTGTCATCACGGGTTTCACCGGACCATACACGCTTCCCGACTCGGTCGAGTCACAGGTTGACCGGCTCGTTCACATCGTCGCCGGGTCCGGCGCAGTCCCGAACTTCTCGATCCTCAAACATGCACTCGCAAACTACCCGACGCTCCAGCACACCTTCGTCTGCTCGAACAAGACATGGGACGACGTGATCTTCGGGCGAAATCTCAGTGAATTGGCCGCCCGGCACGCGGACCGCCTCACCGTGATCCACACCCTCACACGCGACCCCGACGCGGCCTCGCGCGGCCCGAACATCCGCAGCGGCCGCGTGGACGAGGCGCTTCTACGCCAAACCCTGCCGGACCCCTCGGCAGCGCTCGTCTACGTCTGCGGCCCGGGCATCACGCAGGCCGACCGCGCGCTCGCCCGCGAGAATGGCGTGGACCCGCAGCCCCGTTTCCTCGAGACTGTGTTGGCAATGCTGAGGAATATCGGCGTCCCGGACAACCGCGTGAAACGCGAGTCCTACGGATAGCCGCCGGGCGCCGCCATTGGCGCCCGCGATCATTTCTCGGCCGGCTCAGACCAGGACTGGAGCTCGATCATGTTCCCTTCGGGGTCGGTCACGTAGCACCAGGTCACGCGCGCGCCTGTTGCGACCGTGAGCGTGACGATCTTTCCGACCGCCCGCCCTCCGCCCCGCAGCACGACCTCGCGGGCGGCCCGTACGTCATCGACCAGAAACGCGATGTGCCCAAATCCCGGGCGGTTGACCGCCGGCTGAGCGCGTTCACGCAGGACGCTGTAGTTGAATATTTCCAGCGTCGGTCCGTCCTCGCCGCATCCCGGCAGCCGCAGATGAACCCCCCGTAGCGCAGCTCCGCGCAGGCCGGTCGCGGCATCGAGATCCAGCCCCTTGAAATCCCTCTCGGGCGGCACCGGGACGCATCCGAAGGTTTGCTGGTAGAAACCGGCCAGTGCACGCCAGTCCTTCGCGATGAGATTGGTGTGGACGTACCGCGTTCTCATACTCATGTGCGATGGCCCCCTAACGCGGCGGAGCCGCAACCAACCACGCTGCGTCTCCGCCACGCATGAAAGCGTGGAGCCGGAGCCCTTGAGCGAAGCGAAGGGGTGAGTGCGTTCTTCCGAGCCACTGTGATCGTCCGAGACGACCGCTCCGTTCCTGCATTCCAAGCCTCCTGCTTTCCCGAGAGGAGCTCGGAAGATCTAGGCTCCTCGGATTTCCTGCCACTTCGTGTCAACACGCAACTTCGTAGACACTATGCTCGTCGCATGACTGCGCCTGCGACGAGAGGTCGCGTTGCGGCAGCCCGAAGACCGGAAGGGAAACCGCAGATTGCGCAGATTGCGCAGATTTCCCCGAGCACGCATCTCGCGGCCGTGACTACCCAGCGGTCGAATCTGAGGAATCTGCGAAATCTGCGGTTGTTCGGCTTCGGCCCCGTTTGATCTGACAACATGTTGGTA
>JACPPM010000071.1 GCA_016191015.1 Acidobacteriota bacterium
AACATCCCCTACCAGATGCTGGACAACGCGTTCACGACGATTGAAGATTTCGCGGCGGCCGGAGCAGCTCTCCGACTCGATCGACATACGCCGAGCTCATCGGGCTCTCGACAGATTCGCCGAGACGTACTGTCCCGTCATCAGGGCCTTCGGCATCACCTACCACTGGAGCATCATGCAAGCCGAGTACGCGACGGATGTGATCTTCCACCGGCAAAGCGACTTGGCTTGCATCTATGAAACCATCACCCGCACGGCGATCCACGCGGTCAAACCCGATCAGGTCGCGACCTTCCTCGGCAACAGCAAGCTCACAGGCAACTACCGGGACGACATTGGCAATGATTTCCACACGCCCGATCGAAGGCACGCGCATCAAGCACCACGTGGGCCCGGCCTCAATCAAGATGTACGACAAGTTCGGCTTGGTCCTCAGAATCGAGACAACCATCAACGACGTTTCCTTCTTCAGACACTACCGCCATGGAGAACAGCGCGACGGGGCCAGGCCCTAACGCAGCCGAGCCGCAACCAAAGAGGTTGCGTCTCCGCCGCGCGTGAGAGCGTGGAGCGTGGAGAGTGAGAGCGTTCTTCCGAGCCACTTCGAGCGGCCGAGACGACCGCTCCGTTCCTGCATTCCTCCCCTCCTGCTTTCCTGAGAGGAGTCCGGAAGGTCTTGCCCCCTCGAGAGTTTTGCCATTTCGTGTAAGCACTCAACTTCGTACACACTACTGTAACCGCACCCGACCCGACGTCGTTTACCTGGTGTGAATGGGCAATTACCGGAGGGATATGGCATGGGCTATTTCTGGAAAGGCGTGTTCGTAGTTTTCGGCATTGTCGTGATGCTCGCGATACAGGCCAGCTCGACTGAGTCGCGCGCGCCGACACCACCATCGCAGCCATCAACGGGTCCCGGCGGATCGACGTACGCACACGCGGCAGTGCGGAAAACATTGAAGGGTGAAGGGGCCCTTCAGTTCTGGGTATTCGAGCCGGCGGAGCCGCGCCCGGAAGCGGCTCCTCTGGTGGTGTTCAATCATGGCTGGGGAGCGACGAACCCGCGGGCCTACGGGGCCTGGATCGAGCACATCGTGCGCCGGGGGAACATAGTAGTGTATCCCGTTTATCAGAAGCCGGGCACCTGGCGATACCCGACTCACCTGATAACACCGAACGCGATCAAGGCCACGAAGGACGCCATCGCATATCTGCGGGAATCCGGGCACGTCAGACCACAGCTCGAGAAGTTCGCCATCGCCGGACACTCGGCCGGTGGACAGGTTGCCGCAAACATGGTTGCGCAGGCGGCCGGGTCCGGTTTGCCCGAACCCAAGGCCGTCATGTCCGTGCAGCCCGGCAATTCCTGGAAGAGACCGCAAATCGTGTCGATCCCGCTGGCGGATATGACTCGAATCCCTGCCTCGACACTCATTCTCGCCGCAGTCGGAGATCGAGACGACATGGCTCGGGATATCGATGCAAAGAGGATTATCGCAGAGTCGACACGAGTGCCCGAGGCCAACAAGGACTACGTGATCGTGGTCTCAGACGAGCACGGCACGCCCGCACTCGAGGCTGACCACTTTTCGCCGGTCGCCATGGACCCAGGCTACGGCACCGAACAGCTCGCGGAAGGTGCTGGCGAAATCGCGGTTCCCGATTTCTTCTCAGCCCTGAAGACCAACGGCCGCACCGTCAACGGCCTCGACTTCTACGGCTATTGGAAGCTCTTCGACGGCCTCTGTGCAGCAGCATTCGGAGGACCGGAGGGTCGCAAGTACTTCGGGGGGACTCCTGAACAGAAGTACATGGGGAAGTGGAGTGACGGGGTGCCGGTGAAGGAGCTGATCGTGCGCGGCGCCAACCAGGTCGTCGCAGAGCAGCCGGCCCCGGGGCGATAGTCCCATCATCTCGCGCGGCCAAGGCGGCTTGGAGCGCTCTCACCCTCCACGCCCCGGGCGCGCGAAGCGCGCCGGACGCTCTCACGCCCGGCGGAGCCTCGCCCTGCCGACCGGCCGACGCCCTAGCACTTCACGCTGCCGAGTCCTGACTTCAGGTCCTCGGCGTTCATCGCGGGACAATACTCGACGCGAGCATTCAAGGCGAAAAAAAACGGCTCAGCAATCGGCGGCATCTGAGCGCCATCCTTCATGTCGAAAACGAACACCGCACACCGCTCGCCATCGCGTGTGATGAAGTAGGCGGCTTCGGGTCGGTACGCCTCCATGAATTGGCCCATGACCTTCGGTAGCGATCCGTCTTTGATCGCGCGGTTTCCTGCTTCGGTTGGAATCTGAACGGTCATCATCATGCGCATCTTCTGTCTCCTATCTCATGAAGCCGCGAGCTCCGGATGCCGCGGCGTTGTGTTTCGCCGGGTGGTGCATCCACCCCGTCCGGATCAGAACATAGCGCGCTTCGCGCGCAATTGGAATGGTGGAATCTGCGCAGAAATCTGCGGCATCTGCGGTTTCGCACGGAACGGCCTCGCCCAAGTCGGCGCCTCGACTTTGCCGCAGTCCTGCAAGGCGCAACCGGAGTAGTGAACGGCGGGATTGCGATGATTCCGGCCTTGGCCGCCGCGAACGTCGCAGATGCGAAGAGCCGACGACCGAGGCGCACAGCGTCCGACCTTGTACGTGAGCACCGCAGGGAGGAAGGCGACGAAGCAGATGCGGCGTTATCGGCGGCCATGGATGGCTGGGAAGCAGGGATTCGAACCCCGATACCATGGTCCAGAGCCATGTGTCCTGCCGTTGGACGACTTCCCAGTAGGCGGCGAGATTGTATTTCAGGGGGCTTGATCTGTCAACGAAACCAAAGCGGCTCAGACCCTGAATCCTCCGCGGGATGGTCATCCTGAGGAATCCGCTGAAGGCGGATGACGAAGGATCTCACGCACAGCCATCGGTCTCACCAGCGTCGCCGCCAACACGTCCTGCGCAAGGCTACGGCAAAGTCCCGGAAACCGCAGATTTCACAGATTGACTCGCAGATGTCGCCGATTGCTTCGCGCCGACCCGAGAGTGAGGAGCAAGTTGCTCGTCGGTTGAATGCTGGAAGAATTTGCGTAATCTGCGCGGAAATCTGCGCCATCTGCGGT
>JACPPM010000006.1 GCA_016191015.1 Acidobacteriota bacterium
CAAAGTCCCGGAAACCGCAGATTTCACAGATTGACTCGCAGATGTCGCCGATTGCTTCGCGCCGACCCGAGAGTGAGGAGCAAGTTGCTCGTCGGTTGAATGCTGGAAGAATCTGCGTAATCTGCGCGGAAATCTGCGCCATATGCGGTTTCGCACGGAACGGCCTCGCCCGAGTCGGCGCCTCGACTTTGCCGCAGTCCTGGGCTCAACTTGACACCATGGAACGCCGGTGCGATATTCAATCATCTTGGGGTGAATCATCGGGAGGGCGAGTGCGAGCGGATCTTCATGTCCACACCCTCATCTCCGACGGTCTGCTGACACCTTTGGAGGTGATGGGAAAGGCGGAGAGCGCAGGGATCGACGTCCTCGCCATCACCGACCATGATTCGCTTGCGGCGCACACACAAGGTCTGCCGACGGGGCGCACGCGCCTCATCGTGGGGGTCGAATTCACGACCTGTCATCTCGGGCGTGAGCACCACCTGCTCGGATATTTCAGGGGATTGCCACCGGCCTCGTTTCGCCGCGCGGTTGCGCGGGTCCGGGAGGAGCGGCGGGAGCGGATGCGCGAAGCGTGCAGACGGTTGACCACGGCCGGTATTGCGTTGGATTTCGATCAATTTCTGGCGACCCAGCGGAGCGCATCGCTGACGTCCGCTCATCTGGCCCGCTACCTGGCCGATCAAAACGCCGTCTCATCGGAAGAGGAGGCCTTCGACCTATATCTGAGAGGCGGGAGGTCGGTGGTTCCACTTCCTTCGACACCCATGCCCAGTGCAACCGAGATGATCAACTGTGCGGGAGGGATCTCCGTCTGGGCTCACCCCCCGCTGCGCGAGTTTGACTCCCTGATCGATTCAGTCGTTTCTATGGGTATCCAGGGGCTCGAGGCAGTCAACTACTGGCGACCGGATGCCGACCCGCTTCCGTTCGTGAATGCTGCGGCACGGTACTCCCTGATCACGACCGGCGGGACCGACTTCCACAGCAACACACACCCATGCCCCTTGGGCTCCAGGTACGTCGATGAATCGCTCATCGGGGCGTTCCTCTCGCGCCTCTGACGAGAGGCTGCGACTCAGCCAGCTCGGATCGCTCGCACAAGAGGGTTCACAACCCTCCCTGCAAGCCTTGCCCCCTGGGAAGGCTCAGTACTCCTCGTCCTCGCCGTCGTCGAGGTCATCTTCGTCGTCGTCGTCCTCGTAGTAATCTTCCTCTTCGTCGGCGTCCTCTTCCTCGTCCTCTTCCTCGTCCTCGTACTCGTCTTCTTCTTCGTCCTCGTACTCATCATCGAAGCCGTTACCGTCGTCCTCTTCCTCCTTCTCCTTCTCCTGCTCTGTCTCCTCTTCGTCGATGCGGTCTCGACGGCCATGCAGAATGAGATCGTCCTCGTCATCCAGCATTTCCATCAGCGCGTCAGTCATAACATCCTCCTGGATCGAGTTATTCCCCTAACGCGGAGGAGCCGCAACCAAAAAGGATGCGTCTCCGCCGCGCGTGAGAGCGTCCGGCCCGCTTCGCGGGCCTGGAGCGTGGAGCGTGAGAGCGTTCTTCCGAGCCACTCTGATCGACCGAGACGACTGCTCCGTTCCTGCATTCCTCCCTTCCTGCTTTCCTGAGAGGAGTCCGGAAGATCTCGCCACCTCGAAAGTTTTGCCATTCCATGTCAGCACTCAACCTCTTAGACACTAAGGCTGAATCTCAGAATCTCCCGAGAACCTCCGGAATCCCGCGTCCGGTTTTTGCGTGGCCGAGGAGCGCGAGCCGCGCCCATCACGGACGCGCAGCAAAAATCCATGATGCGTGGCGATCGCCACGATCAAGCCATCCATCATCCTCCGCTCCACTTTTCAGGCCCTCCCGATTCCGGCCCCGCCGGGTTTGGGGGCTTTGATAATACAAGAAATATCTCTTCTGTCAACGGCATCTCGACGCCGCGGAGAATATACACCACGGAGGGCGACGCCACAATGTCAAGCGGCCCTCGGAGACCCGATGACGAAACCGAGGGGGTGAGCACATCGGAATTCGCCACGACGAAGTCCAGACCGCACAGACGTCGATAGCGGCACGGATCGCGATGTTCAGATGTTCCGCGCAACGGTCAGGAAGTGCACACTGGAGGCGCCTGCGTCCTTCAACACGGAAGCGCACTCCCGGATGGTTGCACCGGTCGTGTAAACGTCATCAACCAGTGTGAAGTTGCCGCCCTGAACGGCACCGCGATATCTCCGCTCCACCTCGAATGCTCCCTGCAGATTGGTCGCGCGCGCGCGCGCGCCGAGCTCGGCTTGTGCGCGGGTCTTCCTTTTCTTGCGCAGAGCGCGATGGATGGTCAGCCCGGTCGACGCGGCAATGGCCCTGGACAGCTCATCTGCCGGATTGAACCCTCTCTCCCTGATCCGCGAGGCATGGCTGGGCACGGGGACGAGGGTGGAGCCGCTTTCCGGCCCGACGTGGGCCAGGACTCGGTCAGCGAGTTGCCGTGCTAGGGCCGGACGCCCGCCGTACTTGAAGGCGTGGATGACCTCTCGAAGGGGACTCACATAGTGGAACGCCGACCGGCCACCGTCGTAGGGATAGGTGTTGGTGATGCACGCAGCGCACAGGGGAGTCGTTTCGCTCGTCGGGTGGCCGCAGCGACACAGGGGTGGTTTCAGCCGGACTGCTCGCACCCAGCACGAATCGCACACATACCGCTCGTGGGGCGATTCGAGGGCAGCGCCGCAGCAGACGCAGGGACTCGGGAGGATCACGCTGAGGGCAGCGGAGGTGAGGGCATCCCAGCCTAGCCGGGAGCCCATCCACATCCACCCTACCGCGGCCGGGCGATCCTGATCCATCCCGGTCGGTCCCGCGTCAGCTCTGACGTTCCTGCTCCTCCTGACACGACAGACAGTGCCTGGCCCATGGAATCGCTTCCAGGCGCTTGGCCTGCATGGCCCCGCCACAGGAAACGCACACGCCGTATGTTCCGTCTCTGAGTCGCGCCAGTGCCTCGTCCACAGCCTGCAGCAAAGCCCGCTCCGCGTCGCTCAGCCCGAACAGAAACTCCTTTGTGTACGAGTTCGTTGCCTTGTCGGCTAGATCCTGCGTCCCGCTTTCGTCGAACCCTCTCCCTTCAGATTCATCCTGGTTGACGGTTTCGGCGAGATCTTGCTTCTTCGAGAGGAGTTTCTTCCTGAGTTCTTCGAGTCTCTTTTTTTCCATTCGATATCTCCTTCACTTCATTTGTGATAGGGCGTCCCGCTCTGGATCGAACAGGCGCGGTAAACCTGTTCGAGCAACAGGACGCGGCAGAGTTCGTGCGGGAATGTCATACGGGACAGGGACAGTCGCCGATCAGCTTTGTCCAGGACCCTACGATCGATCCCCAGGTGGCCACCGATAATGAAAACGATCTCCTTCCGTGATCCCCCTTCCAACATCCCCAGAACGCGCGCAAATTCGATGCTATCCATTTCTGCGCCGGACTGATGGAGTGCAATGGTGTAGCTTCCTCTGGCGACTTTCGACGCGATCTCCCGCCCCTCATCCTCGAGACGGCGACCGTCGCTCCCGTCGTGAGCCGCCCGCGCGACGGCGACCTCGCAGCGGTGGTAGTGTCCTACCCTCTGGAGGTAGTCCGCTTCCAGCAGACGCACACGCTCATCTCGCGTCTTGCCCACCCAGACGAACTTGATCTTCAATGGAGTTTTGCGCCTCCCTCGCGCCTGAGTCTGTCGTAAAAACTCTTGCGACTGATCCCCAGGATCGATGCTGCTCGGCTCTTGTTGCCGCGTGCCCTTCTGAGCACCTCCTGGATGTAGACGATCTCCATCTCGCGGAGCGTGAGGGGCTCCTGGTGCCGGCCCAGGGGTTCGATCGAGGGGAGGGCCGCAAGGATGTCCTCCCGGGTGGCCGTCGTGTCCATCGCCATCACGGCAAGTCGTTCGATGACATTCCTCAATTCCCGCACATTCCCGGGCCAGTCGTAGGTGGCCAGGAGGGAGAGCGCATCCGAAGCGATCTGGAAACCGGGTTTCGCGGCACGGGCGCCGGCGTCGGTCGACAAGTAGAGCGCCAGAGCGGGGATATCCGCCTTACGCTCACGAAGCGGCGGGATTTTCAGATGAATCACCTGGAGCCTGTAGAAAAGGTCTCCACGGAACATGCCCTTTCGCACTTCGTCGACGAGGTTATGCTGGGAGGAGGCGATGACGCGCACGTCGAGCTTGCGAGCACTGGTTGAGCCGAGCCGTTCGATGGCCCTTTCCTGGAGCGGCCTGAGGAGCTTCGACTGGAGAACAAGGGAGAGCGTGTCGATGCCGTCAATATAGAGTGTCCCTCCATTCGCCAGCTCGAACTTGCCCATCTTCCGCCCTCGCGCATCGGTGAACGCTCCCGGCTCATACCCGAAGAGCTCACACTCGAGTAAGTCCTCGCTCAGGTTAGGACAATCGATGCGTACCATGGGACCCTCTGCCCGCCGGCTCGCGTAATGAATGCAGGTGGCGAGCAGATCCTTGCCAACGCCGCTTTCTCCTTCGATCAAAACAGTACTCTCGGTCGCCGCGGCGCGTGAGGCCAGCTTGACGATCTCTCGGGAGGAGCGATCGGCGACCAGGAATCTCTCGAAGGCATTCATAGGGTGAACCTCCGGGCGTCCCCCCATACCCTCTCGAGATCATAGTACTCACGCGTCGGCGGAGTGAAGACGTGAACGACAAAATCACCGTAGTCCATGAGGATCCAGTCGCCCCTCTGATAGCCTTCGATGCTGAGCGCGCGGCGTTTCCGGTCGAGCTTGAGCTGTTCTTCCACGAAACTGGCAATGGCTTGCGTCTGTCGCTGCGACCGCCCGGTGACGATCAGGAAGTAGTCGGTGAACGAAGAGAGAGGGCGCAGATCGAGGAGAGCCGGATCTTCCGCCTTCTTGTCCATCGCCGCGGCGGCCGCCATTGCCAGATCGCGGCCGAAGCGCCATTTCGGTGATGGCTTCTTCGTCGTCATTATCCGGCCTCGTCTGTCGTGGGGCAAGGAAGCTCTTGCAGCCAGAGCTCCGATACCCGGGGTCGAAAGCTGTCGGAAGCATGCGTACAGAAGAGATCCCGCTTCCCGGGAGACTGGACCACGGACGCTGGACCATCGACTGTGATCATGAAACCTCCTTCAGCTCAGCGATCGAGTCGGCTCGGGCAGCAGCCGCCAGCTTGAACAGGGCATTGACGAGGGGCTTGACGCCGTCACCCGTCACAGCGGAAATCGGAAAGACCTTCTTTCCCCGCTTCCGCATCGCACGGCTGAATCCGTCCAGCCTCCGGCGGTCGTGGAGAATGTCGATCTTGGAGGCTGCGATCACAGAGGGCCGATCCAGTAACGTCGGCTCGAAGCAGCCCACTTCGCGGGTCAGGGCCTCGTAGTCATCCATGGGCCTCCGACCCGACGATTCACTCACATCGACCAGATAGAGCAGAACTTTCGTGCGCATGATGTGCTTGAGGAATCGGTTGCCCAGCCCGTGTCCCTCATGGGCGCCCGGAATCAGCCCCGGAATGTCGGCGAGGATCATTGTGGAGTAATCCTTTCCGTAGATGACACCGAGGTGGGGCTCGAGAGTCGTGAACGGGTAGTCTGCGATCCTGGGCCGGGCCGCGGAAACCGAAGAAACGAGCGTAGACTTGCCCGCATTCGGAAAGCCGACGATGCCGCAATCGGCGATGAGCCTGAGCTGCAGTTTGACGCGACACTCCTCACCGCTATGACCCGGTTCGGCATATCGGGGCGCACGCCGGGTCGGGCTCTTGAAGTGGGCGTTGCCGAAGCCACCACGGCCCCCATGGGCAACGCAAAACGGCCCGCTACCACCGCGCGATTCCCAGATCATCTCGCCGTCCCGGAAGACCTGCGTCCCCGGCGGAACGCCGACAAAGACATCCTTGCCGTTCCGTCCGTGCCGCAGCGAACCCTGCCCATGACGCCCTCTCTCTGCCTTGTGCCTCGGATTAAATCGAAAGTAGTTGAGGTCATTCAATGACGTGTCGCAGACGAAGTAGATGGATCCGCCGCTGCCGCCGTCGCCCCCATCGGGTCCGCCCTTGGGCACGAAGCGTTCGCGCCTGAAACTGCAGCAGCCCCGTCCCCCGTCGCCGGCGAGGCAGGTGACATCGGCCTCGTCTACAAGCATGCGGGGCTCCCGATCGATCCGGAGCTACCCCTGCTGTGCAGGCTCGATGTGGATGAAGCGTCCCCGGCGACCCCGGTCCTGGAAACGGACGGTGCCTGCGATCTTGGCGAAGAGGGTGTCATCCTTGCCGCGACCGACATTCAGACCAGGGTGATAGACGGTGCCGTGCTGCCGCACCAGAATCGCGCCACCCGGAACGAGTTGCCCGCTAAACCTCTTGACGCCCAGCCTCTGGGAGTTGCTGTCGCGTCCGTTACGTGAACTGCCACCGGCCTTCTTGTGAGCCATGAATGATTCCTCCTGAGGTCGACCCGGTGCCTACTGCCCCGCTTCTATCTGTTCGATCCTGAGCTCTGTATACTGCTGTCTGTGTCCCGTGGTCCGCTTGAACTGCTTCCTCCGCTTCTTCTTGAAAATCCGTATCTTGTCACCCTGCGTGTGACGGAGAACCGATGCGAGAACCCGCGCACCGTCGATCCAGGGAGTCCCAAGAAGCAGGTCACCTGAGTCGTTCTTGAGCAGCGAGACAGCCGTAATCTCAACCTTGTCGCCAGCATTTGATTCGATCCGCTCGACTCTGATCCTGTTGCCCGCCTCGACCTTGTATTGCTTTCCGCCCGCGTGAATTACCGCGTACATCTCGGTCGCCTCCCTTTCGTCATGCCTAAACCCTTACAAATACCATTCCCTCGCCGACAAGTCAAGCCGTTTCGCGCCCTCCAAGGCTACGGCAAAGTCCCGGAAACCGCAGATTGCTTCACGCTGACAGTCGGTTGAGCGCTGGAAGAAGCTGCGTAATCTGCGTGGAGATATGCGCCATCTGCGGTCACGTACGGAACGGCCTCGCCCGAGTCGGCAACGCGACTTCGCCGCAGCCCTGGCGCCCTCGGGGTGCACCTTGACAGCATCGCTAGGCTCCAATAGATTTACGACAAGGGGAGTAAAATTGCTGTGCAGTAGATCCTGTGAGTACGGTATCCAGGCGATGTTGTACCTTTCGCTGCAGCAGGAGGGGCGGCTCGTTCTGATCAAGGAGGTCGCCGAGCGGCTCAACATCCCGAATCCTTTCCTCGCGAAGATCGTGCAGAGCCTGGTCAAGTCGGAACTGATCAGGTCATTCAAGGGCCGAAAAGGCGGAATTTGCCTGGCCAGACCCGCTGGCCAGATCAGACTCATCGAGGTCGTCGAAGCCATCGACACCCTCGCGGTCTTCAAGCATTGTGTCTTGGGATTCCCGGTATGCTCGGACACGCACTGGTGCCCGATGCATGAATCGTGGAAGGAAATGCGCGGATCGATACAGAACTACTTCGAGACAAAGAGTCTGGCCGATATGGCGGTTGAATGCCGGAGGAAGCTGGAGACGATTCCAGAGTTCTCGGCTCTGCTCGACCACCTCTCGCAGACGGTGCCATGAGGAGGGCGCAAACCTGAGCTCGTTCGACGCCTGCGGCCGTCCCGGCGCAGGGTTAGAACGTCGCCCCGCGATCCCTCTTGGGGAAGTACCTGTCCATGAACGCCGTCGTGTAGGTTCCGTCCCGGAACTCAGGGTCGGCGAGTATTTTCAGATGAAGCGAGATGTTGGTCCGGATTCCGTCGATTCTCGTGTATTCGAGTGTCCGCCTCATTTTTGCGATTGCGTCGGCTCGTGTCTTGCCGGCCACGATCACCTTCGCGACGAGCGAATCGTAGTGAGGGGGAATCACGCAGCCTGAATAGGCCGCTGTGTCGATGCGAACCCCCGGGCCGCCGGGGAAGCTGAGGCCGTTGATCGTTCCGGGCGCCGGCATGAATGAATCCGGATCTTCCGCATTGATCCTGCATTCGATGGCGTGTCCTCTCATTCGCATATCGGTCGCGGGCAGGGCGAGCCTTTCGCCGGCCGCCAGTTTGATCTGTTCCTGGATCAGGTCCACACCCATAACCGTCTCGGTCACGGGGTGCTCAACCTGGATCCGCGTGTTCGCCTCGATAAAGTAGAAATGGCCCTCTCGATCGAAAAGAAATTCGAAGGTACCCACGTTGGCATAGCCGACGCCGCGAGCCGCCCTGTAAGCGGTCTTCATCAACTTCTTCCGCGCACGGTCGGTCAGGAGGGGCGATGGAGCTTCTTCGATCAACTTCTGGTGGCGTCGCTGCACCGAACACTCACGTTCACCGAGAGTCGCGACGTTTCCGTGCTCGTCCCCGGCAATCTGCACCTCGATATGTTTGGCGCCTTCGATGTATTTCTCGAGGTAGAGATGCGGCGAACCGAAAGCCTTTTCTGATTCGTTCTGAGCCGTGCGAAATGCCACCGAAATCTCTTCGGGAGTTCGAACGATGCGCATACCCCGGCCGCCGCCACCCCCGGATGCCTTGAGGATCACCGGATAGCCGATTTCACCGGCCAACTTCATCGCGGCCTCTTCGCTGGCAATGACACCCTTGCTGCCCGGGATCACCGGCACTCCTTCCTTCTGCATCGTCTCTCGAGCTCGGGCCTTGTCACCCATCAGATTCAGAATGCGCGGCGGAGGTCCGATGAACTTGATCTTGCAGGCGTCGCAGATTTCAGCGAAATGGGCGTTTTCGGACAGAAACCCGTATCCGGGATGGATAGCATCGGCATCCGTGACCTCGGCCGCCGAGATCACGTTCGGGACCTTCAGATAGCTGTCGGTGCTGCGGGCCGGGCCTATACAGATCGCCTCGTCGGCACAATGAACGTGATGAGCGTCTTTGTCAGCCTCAGAGTAAACCGCAACCGTCTTGATTCCCATCTCCTGGCAGGCCCAGATGATGCGGAGAGCGATCTCGCCCCGGTTAGCAACCAAAACCTTCTTGAACATGCGTGTGCTATGCGTGACTCACCGATGCGGCCTCAGCGCCCGACTTACGAAAGGGGCCTCAGAAGAAAGAGATCCTGTCCATATTCGACGGCCTGCCCGTTCTGGACCAGAATCCGCGCGATCTCGCCGTCCGTCTCGGATTCGATCTCGTTCATCAACTTCATGGCTTCGATGATGCAGAGCGTCTGCCCCTTGGCCACACGGTCCCCTTCCTTCACGAAGGCAGGAGCGTTCGGCTCCGGGGCCCGGTAGAACGTCCCGACAATCGGCGAAGAAATGTGGACGAGATTCTCCTCCTCGGACGAGGACTGTGCGACGGTCCCGGCCGGGGGCAAAGTTTCCCGGGCGCCTGCAACGTGCTGTCGGGGCGCGGCTGGCCCGCTCATCGGGTCATGAACAGCACCCACCGTCACCACCGGGCCATACGAGCCGGCCGTGCTGAGGTTGCGCACGACCTTGATCTTAAAGCCGGCCTTCTCCATCTCGAACTCAGCGAGATTTTTCTCGCTGATGAGGTCGATGAGTTCCTTGATCTCTTTCAGGTTCAAATGATTACCTCGCAGTGGCCGTTCTTGAGGAGCCTCGCCCCGGGGCAATTGCGAAAGCCCCGCCGCCAGCGGAGCCTTCAAACGGCGAGTTCCGGCTCGAGCGCGAACCGCGCCTTTTTCAGTTCGAAACGTGCCTTGCCGAGATTTCCGTCCGGCTCGAGCAAGAACAGTAGAAAATAGTCTGGGGTGATGTCGCCAATCAGGAGTATGCCGTTATCCGCGAGCACGGCGACCTGCTGCAGGCCCCCCAGACCAGTGTCGCGCGAGTTGCGACGGCTGCTCTTGAGCAGATTCGTGAACTCCGTCGCCACCAGGTCCAGGTTCACCTCCGCGTCTGCCACCCACTGCTCCAGGGGGATACCGTCGACGCCCATGATCATGATCCCGCGGCTGCCGGCCACGGATTTCCCGATCTTCGTCAGATACTCCTGAAACATCTGTTACTTCTGGCCTCAAGCCGCCGGCATTGCCCCCATCCGGTTCCGCTGAATCGCGGACAACCACACTCGCAGTATCGCAACTTTCTCGTCACTGGTCAACTCACGCGCCGGCTCAACCACCGCCGCAGGGATCGGCAGATGTCGAGTCATGTCCTCCAGCCTGGCCAACACATCTGCATTTGCGGGGGAGCGGACGAGGAGTTGCTCGTAGGTCGCTGCAGCCAGATCGTAGTGTCCCTGACTCGCATAGAGCTCGGCCAGCGTCAGGGTGGGCTCACCAGGGATCCCTCGCTCCTCCGGCACGGGCTCGGGAAAGGCGGCCGGGGAAAGCTCTGGCGGTGCAACTTCCTCTGCCGATGGCCAGCCGCCCGGAACCGGCGTCGGCTCGGGTTCCAATTCGGCCTTCGCCTCGTATGTAGATGGCGGTATGTAGAACGGCGAGGTCGCTTCTCCCAGCCCAGGCGTTTCGAGCTCTTCGGCAGGTATCTCGCCAAGCTCTTCATAGCCCCCCGGAATCGGCGCCTGCTGCTCCACTACCGCCTGAATCGCCTCCCAATCCGGTGTCGGCTCCGAGAATTCTCCCGTGAAAGATCCCAGCGAGGCAGTCTCTTCCAGCCCCCCGACAGTCGGAGGCACGGGCGAGGGCAGGAATTCCGTGCCTGATTCCGCCGATATCTCCGGCGGAATGCTCACTCCATAATCAGGAGCGGCCGACAGGGGCAGGTCGACCACCGCCGGAGAGGGCACACGCGCCTCTCCGAGCCACTGGCTCGCGACAGCCTCATCAAAGGTCCCTGCCGGCTGCGGGCCCTCAATAGACTCCGCTCCCGCCGACCCCTCCGAGGCCTCCGCCGCCACCCCGGTGACCGCAGGTTCCGGGGACACTCGGGCCTCGTCGCCGTAGCTCTGAATGTCGATCAGCGGGACATCCTCTCCCGGAATCGGGACCGTCTCATCTGTTTCGGCGTGCGCCTCCGGCAGCTCGCGTGCCCGCTCAGCCGCCTCGCGCATCCGATCCCTCTCCCTGAGCTTGCTCTCCAACACCTGGAGACGCTGACGACACTCCAGGTCGGCCGGATTGAGCAGGAAGACCATCCTGTATCGCTTCTCCGCGAGCTCCCAATTCTCCTCGAACCAGTGAATGTCCCCGAGCATACGATGTGCCATCAGGTTCTCGGGTGAGGAAGAGATCACTTTCTCGAGCTCAGTCCTCGCCTCCCGGTATCGTCGAGTCTCGAAATAGACCCGGCCGAGTAGCATGTTCGCCGAGATATAGTTGGGATGTCGCTCCAGGCCTTCGCGGCAGATGCGTATGGCATCGTCGAACGCGCCGACCTTTCTGTATTCTTCGGCGAGTTGAACGAAGATGAGCGACGACGGCTCGCGCTTCAGCTTCTTTTCGAGCTCCGCGATTCTCGGGGTCAGGTATCTACCGAAGGCCATGTGCAGAAACAAGTTGCCTCCTGCCCGGGCAGGTCACCCGGACAGGAGGCAAATGGTTCAAAACGCAGATCCGCTTCCCTATGTGCAATCCAGGAGGACGGTCACTGTATCGACGTCAGTGAGTCCGTCGTCGTCCGTGACCGTCAGGGTGACCGTGTAGGTCACGTCGCCGGTCACGGTATAGCTGTGGACGACAGACGGGGTCCCCGCTGTGACTGTGGGGCTCCCGTCACCGAAATCCCACGTGTAGGAAACGATGAACCCATCCGAATCGGTCGAGCTACCACCGCTGAAGCTGACCAATTGCACAAGCGGGCACGCGAGCGTGCTGAAGCTCTGGTCCGCGCCCGCGTTGGCTACGGGCGGATCGCCCGCACTAACGGTAACTTGGCCGGCCGTGACGTCATTCAGACCCTCATCGTCCATGACGGTGAGGAAAACGTTGTAGATGCCGACAGCTGCGTACGCGTGCGTCACGATCGAGCCGTGCTCCACAGTGCCATCACCGAACATCCAGGTCCAGGTCATGATGATCCCGGGAGGGGTGTCATCGCTATCGCCCGAGCAGGAGGCATCGTACTTGATACGCTCGCCCACGAACACATCAATCGGTCCCGGCGCCGTCGTGATTCCGTCCCCGGTGACGAACACGAAGCAGGCTGTCGGTGCGTTCACATCGCCCGCCCCGCCGACCGGCACCGTCGCTGTCGTGATCCCCTGGAGGCCGTCGTCGTCCGTGACGGTGAGGAGCACGAAATAGTTCCCGTCATTGCCGTAAGTGTGATAAGCCTGCGGCACCGATTGGGTGTCGTGCCCGCCATCGCCCCAGGTCCAGTAGTAGCTCCGGACCACACCATCGCTATCCGACGAGGCTGAGGCGTCGAAGACGACCTGCTGTCCCTTGGAGGGGTTGGTCGGGGTGAAGAAGAAGGACGCTGTCGGAGCGGTTCCCGAACCACCAATCAACAGGTTCTGAGAGAAGATTCCCTTCAGACCCGAATCGTCAGTGACGGTCAGGGTCACGGGGTACTGGCCAACATCCTTCCACGAGTGCGTCACGATACGGCCACCATTGTAGGTGAACTTCCCATCGCCCCAATCCCAGTCCCACCGGCGGATCGCACCGTCCGGATCGCTGGAGAACGTACCATCGAATGTGATGACCTGCTCCGGGAGGTAAGGTCCAACCGTCACAATCGTATAGGTGGCGGTCGGGGCCGTGCCGCTCAACGTACCAACAAGGATGACCTGTTGGTCAACATCGTAGGCCCCCAGGTTGTCGATGACTTTCAGGGTCACGACGTAGCTCCCCGCAAGCTGATACTTGTGGGTCACGATCGGCTGGTTGAGTGCCGGCGACTCGTTTTCCATTGTCTCGAAACTGGTGACGGCCTTCTTGTCGCCAAAATCCCACACGTACTTGATGACGACGCCATCCGGATCGACGGAATTCTTGCCGTCGAAGGTGATTTCCTGTTTCACATCGTAGGGCGAGGGCGTCACGATCGTAAAGCTCGCCAATGGATACTCGTTCGTGATCGGCGGCCCGTCCTTGAACCTGAGGCTGACCGGAATCGTTGACCAGAACTCTTCGGTCCAGGGAGCCGTCGTCCACGTCGCACGGATCCATACATAGGTCTCGATGTCGGTTTGAGGGACCGTGTAGGTAGTCCGGGCAACGCCGGCGGCGTCCGTTGTCTGGTTCTTGGTCGAAAGACTTCCGACACTGATCGTGTTGAATCCATCCGTGATCTCGAAGCGCAGGCCCTGATTCCCCACTCCGCTGCCGTCGTAATTCCGAAGGACGGCCGTGATCGTCGACGTGGCATTCGTGGCGGACGGCAAAACGCTGGGGGACGCCGTGATAGTGATGAAATACGTCTTGCCGCTCGGCCCCGTTGGCGGTCCAGGGTCGCTGACGTCGTCGCCTCGCTTGCAGCCCGGCACCGCCAGCAACGAGACGGCGGCCAGCGCCAGAATTCCACCCCTTATGACCGTTTTCGTCTTCTCAAAAGGCTTCATCTCGTGCCTCCAGCGTTGATAGTAATCTCACGTCGTTGCCTATCCTTCGTCTGCCCAGTTGGCGAAGTGGACCGCGATCTGACCTTTGAGGTACACGGGGTGACCGCCGAGGTCGTTACCCCAGAACTCAACCGTGGCCGTTGTCAAGATCATGCCCTCGCCGATCGGGCCCTGGGCCATTTGGACCAGCGGAGGTTCGGTCTTGGAGATCGCGCGGACCAGGATGAACCCGAACTCGACTTCGGAGTTGATCTTGATGTCGAGCGTCATGGCCGCCTCGAAGGCATACGGGACATCCTGCCCCTGCTGGTTCCTTCCATCCGCCCTCGTGTAAGTGATCCGATAGCGGTTCAACACCACATCCTGCCAGGACGTCGCACTCCCCTGGTCCGGGTCGATGGGTCTATTTCGCACGGTGGCGCTCCCGATATCCTCGACAATGGTCGGAACATCATTGACGATGGTGATCACGTCCGAGGCCAGAACGGTACCCTCGTCCCCGTTCGGACCCAGCGCCGTAAGACTGATGAGCGTGAGCAAGGAACTCGTGGCATTGGAATTCGCTGCGTCGTTACAGCCGGTTCCGGCCAGCGCGATCCCGAGAAGAAGGCTCGTCAACCAAACTCGTCTGAGGTGTCTCAACATGACTCTCCCCTCCTCCTGCTACTCCCTGACGATCCGCGGAGTGAGAAAAATTAGTAGCTCTCTGTTCGACCGGGTTTTCTGGCTGTTCTTGAATAGGTAGCCCAGCAGCGGTATCTTGTGCAATCCAGGTACCTTCCCCTCTGTGAAGGAATCTTCAGCCCGGTAGATGCCCCCGATCACCGACGTACCCCCGTCGCGGACAAGCACAGTAGTCTGCGCCTTCTGCGTGATGATCGGCGGAATGCCGTTCACGAGGTTCGCGAAATCGGCCTGATCGTTCTTGATGTCCACCAGCATGATGATCGTCCCTTCGGCGGTAATCTGCGGCGTAACGTTCAGTTCCAGCGCCGCGTTCTTGAAGGTCGTTGTGGTGGTGTTGTTCGCCGTCGTTTGCACCGGAATTTCGCGACCCTGGATGATGCTTGCCTTTACGTTGTTCTGAGTCGTCACCTTCGGAGCGGACAGGATGCGACCACGGCCGGAGCTTTCCAAGGCCGTGAGCGCAGCATCGAGCCGGAAGGTGTCAAGCACGTTTCCTATTGAGATGCCTATCCCGCTGTTAAAGGCGGGCGCAGGGAGGTTGACCGCGTACCCGCCGAGCGGACCGATGAGGCCTGTGGTCCCTCCAACTGCTCCGCCGTCAACCACGATGTTGTTCGGGAACTGCAGGGTCGTCTGATTCCCATGTCGCGCGTCCGCGATGCCCTGGAATCCCCACTGGATACCCAGGTTCTGCGTATAGTTCGAAGTCGACTCGACGATCTTCGCCTGGATCGTCACCTGGGGCGTCGCCGTGTCCAGCGACTCGATTAACTTGTCGATCGCCGCCACCTTCTCGGGTATGTCGGAGACGATCACAGTGTTGGTTCTGGCGTCGGTAATGATCTCGCCGCGCTGGGAGAGCATTTTCTTCAGCACCGGCTCCATGTCGGCGACCTTCGCGTAGCTGAGCGACCGGGTGATTGTCTTCAGCTCCACCGAAAGGAGCTTGGCTTCGCGGAGAGCTCGCTTCTTCTGCTCCTCCTGCGCGAGCACTTCCAGCTTGGAAATGCGCACAACCCGGTTCTCCAGCACGTAGCCCAACCCGTTCGTCTTCAGGATCAGATCCAGTGCCTGGTCCCAAGGCACACCCCTGAAGTGCACGGTGACCCGTCCAGTCACACCCGGGTCCGTGATCACGTTTAGTCCGCTGATTTCGGAGATGAGCCTGAACACCTGTTCGATCGGCGCGTCCACGAGATCCAGGTTGATCGGCTCACCGCTGTACGTCGTTTCTCCCGGTGTGATCGTCTGCGCCTCGAACCGGGTACCGGTTGTCGCCAGAGGAGCAGCGGGAGGAGGCTCTCCAGCCGGTTTCTCCTCATTCAACTGCAGAGGTGCGGGCACCTGGGCCATCTCGATCCCCTTCTTGCCAGAACGATGCCTCCCGGGATGCGCCGGAGCCGCATCGGCCGTCTCAGCAGACGCCACCCCAGTAGCTGGTGCTTCCGGCTTCTCTACCGAGGCAACCAGCATGGTTGGCCCGGATTCGATCGGCGCATTCTGCGCCTGAGCGCCGATCTCGCTCGATGGCTCCTGCTGAACCGTCTCGACCGGAGCTTGATCTGGCGTCACGACCTCGGGGATCGAGCTGGATTCGGCATTCTGTTCGGCAGGGGCCCCAGACTCGGCCTCTCCCGCCTCGGGCGCGACTGGCGCCGGGGACTCCTCGATGCTCTGAGCAGCGGTCGGCTCAGGCACGACCTGGGCGGCCTGACTCTGCTCTGAAGCCTGAGGGATGGAGTCCTTCACAGCTCCCTGGGCCCCCTCCACAGCTCCCCTCGTGCCGAACACGATCGTGAGCCGGGTGTCGGAAGCGACCACCCGGTACTGAGGTTCGCTGTTCAGGTCGAAGACAACCCTCGCGATCTTCGGCTGAGTGGACTGGAACTGCCCGATCCGGATCGATTCGACAGGATCGAACTTGACGCTGATCGTGTCGACCGGGACGGCATTGACCGCGTTGATCAGATCCAAGACCAGCCGCTTCGGCGCCTTGAGCTCAAAGTACTTGACTTCGACCTTCCCCTGGTAGTCGACCAACACCGAAAGCTGGCCATCGTCCTTCTTGATGTCGATGTTCTGGATGCGGGCCGCCTCAGTGCTCGCCAGCGCGGTTGGCCGCTGAGGCGCGGCTTCCTGTTTCGATTTCTGAGGAGCAGCGGGCGCCTGCGGGTGTTCTGGTTTCTTGAAGAATTCCTGCGTTTTGCCCTGACCAGGAACAGCCGACACTTCGAGATGCTCGAAATCGACAAACAGGTTTCCGCTTTCCGAGAAGATTCGGTAGGGGACGACCGATGTCATGATGATCTCGAGTCTAGTGATCGCCTTCTGGCCCGCTTCTTCGAGCTGATAAACATTCACCTTGTCCACAGACGGAGACCCGATCACATACTGTTTCTGAAGTGCCGTCGCGTCGGCCCCGGGGACATCGAGCACGAGAACCAGGGGATCGAGGTTGTACGAGGACGGCAGCGACAGCGGTGCGGAGGTTTCCAGGACGATCCGCGTCTTGTCGGACAAGACGGAGGAAGTAATGGACTTGATCTTCACAACCTCTGTAGGTGCCACCTGATCCTGGGCCTGTGTCACCGGTGCGACGGCGACGAGTGTCAAAAGGATCGTTCCAAGGACTTTGAATTTTCTTGTCATCACTTCTACTCCTCTCCGCCCGGAGTTAAGGGTTTCACGATGTCACGGTAGGGCTTTAAGGAAAACGGATCCTTGATCTCTTCTCTGAAGATCACCTTGTTCTGCTGGATGTCGATGATCTTGCCATCCGCCAGCTCCGCACCGACGCGCACGAAGTAGGTCTTCTGGTCAGACCCGCGGACCATCGCCATATAGCCCTGAGCGTCTTTCGCGATCCCGACGAGATCGACTTCCGAGATCAGTTGCCCCAAGAGCCCCTGCCTGCGAACCGGTCCCTTCGGACTCCGGCCCAGCAGAAGACTCACAAAGGGGTCGCGCCTCCCACCTGGGTTGTAACTGTACCCACCGGAAGACGCTGATGCGGGCGGCCTCTCACGGGCCGCTTCTTCGGTGCCGGGAGGCGAGGCGGCGGTCCCTGTCTCCTCGGCAAGCCCGACGCCGGCCAGGCAGAGCCCAACGCAGACCACAGCCGCCAATCGGCCGAGCATTCTGGACATATTTCCTTCCCCTGATTGTGTCACTGTCCCGTCTCCTCTTTGAGATTCTCTGAGGACGTCCTGGCTGGGCGGGGTGGCGGAGCCGTGGGCCGCGGCGCCGGAGCCGGCGGGCCCGACTCCATGTAGATGAAGGTGGACGCCGTGCACTGGGACGTGATCGTCAGTGTGTCTATTTTTGGATTCGTCACAGCGGAGATCACGAGGCCGTTGATGTTGAATATCCTCGAAAACTTGCCGATCTTGTCGAAGAAGATCGCCAGGTTGTGATATGTCCCGCTGATGTCGATCGCAATGGGCCACTCGATGTAGAACTCCTTCTTGTTCTCGGCGCCAGGAGTGAACCTGAGGATATTGAGGTTAGACTCGGCGGCCAGCCCTTGTAGCTTCCGCAGAATGTCATCCACTTCCTGCCGTTCGGGGAGGATCCGCTTCAGAGTGTCGAGCTTCTGGTTAAGCCTCTCGATCTCCAGCTTGAACTCCTCGCGCTTCGCCTCCATCACGAGACCCTTGTTGATGTCACTCTGGAGGGTCTGCAATTCATCCTCAAGGGCCTTCATCTGATCCCGCATGTCGGTGTAGAAGTAGTAGTAGAAGACCACGACGAAGATGATCGAGATCCCTCCGAAGATCCCGAGCTGCGCGTACCAGGGTATCTTGTTGATGTCTAGTGCCATGGCTGCTTCCTCGCTCCCCCTTCCCTACGATGGCGGTCCGGAAGTGGCCGCGGGCGGCGTCGGCCGGAACGTAGCCTGAATCGCATAGGCGTACAGCTCCTGCCCTTCGCCCATCCGGTTCGCGTTGACGACACCAATGCTCACAAAGTAGCCGCTCCGGTCGAGATTGGTGATGAAATCGGCGATCGCGTTGTACGAGGTGGCCTTGCCTTCCAACCTGATCACGTTGCCCCCACCCTGGGACAGTTTCTCAAGCCAGAGGAAATCGGGCAGGTTCTTGCTGATCTCGTCGAGCAGATGCACGGGACCTGTCTGGTTTCTCTTGAGGTCGTCAATGACCTTGACCTTCGTCTCGAGCGCCTTCTTCTGCGCCTCGTATCCCTCGACCTCCCTGATGACTGCTTCGAGCCGCTTCTTCTCCGCGAGCGCGGCTTCCTTCCTCTGTTGCAGCTCCTCGAGCTGCTTGGTGAGGGTCATGTACCACCAGCCCAGCCCGAGCAAGGTGGCGACGACAATGAGGCCAAAAAGCATCGCCGTGCGATTCTGCTTCTCGGCCGCAGCAGCGCCGGGCTCAGGCCGTTCCTTCCCGATCAGGTTGATCTTGATCATCGATCGCCCACCTTTCTCAAGGCCAGCCCCAGCGAGACCGTACAAAACGGGGCTATGTCGGCGATGTAGTCCGGGTCATACGCCTTCGGATTGAAACTCACATTGCGGAACGGGTTCATGATCTCCACTGGTGTGTTGAATTTGTCGGAGAGCAGGTCGGCGAGCCCCGAGACCTTGGCGGTACCCCCCGAGAGCATGATCTGATCGATGCGCTCCTGGCCCGAGGTCGCCTTGAAGAACTCGAAGGTCTTCTGGATCTCGTTCTTCAGGTCGTCGGAGACCTCGTTCATGATGTTGGCCACCTGCTGAGGCGCGGCTCCGTCGACGGCTTCCCCTTTTTTCGCCGCCTCAGCCCGCTCGAAGCTCAGGTTCAACCCCTTCTGAATCGCGTCGGTGTAGTTGTTACCCCCAATCGAGATGTCGCGGCTGAAAATCGACACCCCCTGGTAGAGGATGTTGATGTTCATGAGGCTCGCGCCGATGTTGAGCAGCGCGACGACGCGGTTGATCGGCATCTCGTAGTTGATCTCGTAGGCATTCTGAACAGCGAAAGCGTCGACGTCGACGACGACGGTGTTCCGTCCCGCCTGCGTGATGACGCTAGTGTAGCCGCTGATCTTGTCCTTCTTTGCGGCAGCGAGGAGAACTTCCATTTTGCCCTGTTCGGCGGCCTTGGAAGATTCCACGGCCTGGTAGTCCAGGTTCACGTCGGCGATCGGGAACGGGATGTACTGCTCGGCCTCCCAGTGGATCGACTCGGCCAGCTCCTCGGGCGTCATCTGGGCCAGACTGAATTTCTTCACGATGACCGAGTTGCCTGCAATCCCCGTGCACACGCTCCGAGTCTTGATCTTCCTCTCGGCAAACAGCTTCTTGATCGCCTCACTCACCTGCAGATTGTCGATGATATCGCGCTCGACAATCGTCTGCGGTGGAAGCGGCTCGACGCCGAGACTCTTGAGCTTGTACGTCTCGCGTCCGGGCCGACCGCCGACCAGCAACTCGACGGCTTTGATGGAACTGCTTCCAATATCCAATCCGACCAGGTTTTTTGATTTTCCGAAGAGCACTTTCACTTCCCCTGTCGTAGATATGGTTAGGTCAGAAAACCGTGAAACCGGCTTCCACCTTAACAGCCGGTTTTACGGCTGTCAAGAATAAATTTTGGAAACATGGTGTTTTCATGGGCGTTTTTCCCAGACTTCTAGCGTGAGTTATGCCACGAATCACCGAAGCGCGCAAGAGTTTTTTTTACAATTGTAAAAATTTCTTGAGACGCCCGCCGGAGCTGCCCGCCACCCCTCCCCCCGCCGGCGGCACGTGAGAGTCCAGATCGCGAGCATCCGTGAGTGCCGCAAGATCCTCACCGATCGCCGTGAACCCGAGCAGTGTCAGGAGAAGGGCGCTGCCGGGGATCAGAATCAAGGCAGGAGCGTCCAGCAGATGCCGCCGCCCGTCGTTGATCATCGAGCCCCACGACGGCATCGGGGGCTGAACGCCGAGGCCGAGGAAGCTCAACACACCCTCCGCCAGCACCACCCACGCCACACCCATCGCAGCCAGCACCGCCATCGGTCCCACGATGTTGGGCAGGAGGTGGCGAAGAAGAATACGGTGGAGCGGCGAACCGATGGCGCGCTGCGCCTCGATGAACTCGCGCGCACGGAGTGAGAGTGTGAGGGCGCGCGCGTAGCGGGCGTAGCCGATCCATCCCGTCAGGATCAGCGCGGCGCACAGACTTCTGATGCCCGGGCCGAGGAGAGCGATGACGGCGAGCGTCAGGAGGAGCCCGGGGAACGAGATCAGCACGTCGGAAACGTAGATGAAGAATCTGTCGGCAACTCCACCCGCATACCCGGCGGCACCGCCGGCGACGGTCCCAGCGGCTCCCGCGATCCCGACGACGACCACTCCGATGCTCAGCGAGAGCCGCGCCCCCCAGACCATTCGCGCGAGCAGATCCCGGCCCAGCTCGTCCGTGCCGAGCGGGTGCTGCCATGTCGGAGGCGAGAGCCTGCATGCGAGGTCGATCCCCGTGACCGCGTCTCGTGGAACGAAGAAGGCCGATACCGCCATCGCAACGGGCAGTGCCAGCAGGAGGAGCCCGCGGCGCAGGCCGAATGGATTCATCTCAGTCCGTCCCTCAGACGAGGGTCGAGAGCTGCCTGGATCATGTCCCCGGCCAGGTTCACCACGACATACGTGCACGCCACAGAAAGCACGCAGCCCTGAACCACCGGGTAGTCCCTGCCCGCGATCGCATCGACGAGCAACCGGCCGATGCCCGGCCAGCCGAAGATCGTCTCCGTGACGACCACTCCGGAGAGCAGCGCTCCCGAATGAAGCGCGACGATCGAGATGAGCGGCACCAGGGCGTTCGGCGCCACGTGCCTCCACATAATGCGTTTCTCCTCGACACCCCACGCCCGCAGCCCCCTTACGTAGTCGCTTCTCAGCTCGTCTCGAAGGCGTTGCTCCAGGAGCTGCGTGAGGAGCGCGGCAAAAGGTAGGCCGAGCGTCACGGCGGGCAGGACCAGATGCGAGAGCGAATTGCCGCCGGATACCGGTAGGAGTCCAAGTGCCAGAGAGAAGACCATGACGAGAGCAGGGCCTAGAACAAACGCGGGAAGCACGATCGCCACGCTGCTGCCGATCCGGACGAAGGCGGACCCGACGGGGTGGCGCCCCAGCGCAGCGAAGATGCCGAAGGGGATGGCCAGAGTCCCCGCGAGGAGGAGGACTGACACGCCCAGGAGGAGAGTCTGGGGGCATCTCTTCGCGAGTAGCTGGGCGACGGGGCGGCCGGACCTGAGAGACCGGCCGAGGTCCATGTGGACAAGACCTACGACATACGTAGTAAGCTGAGCGGGAAGCGGCCTATCGAGGCCCAGCTTGGCCCGCAGCGCGGCGACGTTCGCACTTGCCGCGCCCTCTCCCAACATCGCGCGCGCCGGATCTCCGGGAACCAGGTGGATCAGGAAGAAGACCAGCAGCAGCACGGTCGCGAGCGCCACCGCAGCGTTCGCCAGACGACCGAGCAGGTAGCGTCCCAATCACCACCTTCCTCGGCAAGCAAGGGCCTCGGGGAGCATTCCTCGCCTCCTAGCTCTCATCGCCGCCCCCCGGATATCGCGGCCGTGATCGTTGACGAACAGTTCCGATCGCCCAGGCCGTGGTCAGCGTCCGCGCGAGCTCGCATGTCAGCGAGTCCTCCATCCTCCTCGGCGCGCACCCGCGAAGCGGCCGGACGCCTCTACACCTCAATCCCAAGTTTCCTTGTCAATTTGAACAACCCCTGTCTGCTCAGGCCGAGGCCTCGGGCACAGACCGACTTGTTCCCGCCCGCACGCCGCAGACTCTCCCGGAGAAACGCGCTCTCGAACCTCAGACACGCTTCGCCGTACGTCAGGCTCGCCGCGTCCCGGGCGCAGGTCTCGACCACATCCTCCGGATCGAAGTGCTCCCGCTCGATCATCGTCGCCGTCCCGACAGCCAGGAGCGCGCGCTGAAGTGCGTTCTGTAATTCTCGGACATTGCCGGGCCAGCGGTGCCGCAGCAGCCATGCTCGTGCCGTGCTCCCGATTCGCGGCACAGGGATGCCGGCATTCGTCGCGTAGCGCGCCAGATAGTGCCCGGCCAACGGCAGGATGTCTTCCCTCCGTTCCCGCAACGGAGGGATCCGGAGCGCGACGACCTGGAGCCGGTAGAAGAGGTCCTCGCGAAATCTTCCCGCTGCCACTTCACCAGCCAGGTCCTTATTGGTCGCGCTAATGACCCGCAGGTCAACCGCGCGCGTCCGCGTGTCGCCGATGCGCCGAAACTCCTTCTCCTGTACGACTCGCAGGAGCTTGGCTTGCAGCTTCAAAGGCATCTCCGAAATCTCGTCGAGAAACAGCGTGCCGCCTTCGGCCTCCTCGAGCAGCCCCGCGCGATCCGCTCGCGCATCCGTGAACGCTCCTCGCTTGTAGCCGAAGAACTCGCTCTCGAGGAGAGCCTCAGGAATCGCGCTGCAGTTGACCCCGACGAATCGGTCCGACCTGCGCCCACTCGTCTCGTGAATCGCGCGTGCCAACAGCTCCTTGCCCGTCCCGCTCTCACCCCAGACCATGATGTTCACGTCCCGCGGGGCCACACGTGCAGCCGTATCCATCAGGGTGTCCATGCGCTCGGAGGCGGCAATGATTCCGCCGAACGCAGCATGCCGCTCGACGCGCGCCGTTCCCGGCCTCCCCGACTCCGCGGTTTGGCGCAGTCCCATCGCGAGCCCATCGGCGAGAGCCGCAACGAACTCCGCGTTTTCCTGTGAGAATTCCTCGGCCGTGCCTCGCCGCTCCAGATAGATGGCACCGGAAACCGATCCTTTGCGCAACAGTGGAATGGCCATCGCCGAGACCACGCCGAGCGCGCGAATCTCGCGCTGCCACTCCCCTGAGCCTTGGCCGATGATCAGGTTCGCGCCCGATCGAATCGAATCCGACGCAATCTTCAACGCCTCATCGCCCGTCCCCGCGGCCGCGGCTGCGGCCGCCTCTCCCCTGCGCGCCACCACGGACGGGCCGCCGCCCTCGACCTTCAGAACGAGCATGCCGAGGTCCGCACCCAGCCGCTCGATGATCGCATCCAGAACCAGCGACGCCACCGCTTCGTCCGGGTTGCCCTCACCCACCCGCCGGCTGATCCTGTAAACCTCGCTCTCGACTCCGGGAGGAGCCAGTCGGCGGAGCGGCGGGAGCACCAGTTGAACCTTGCTCCGCTCGTACCAGGCACGATACCTTTCGATCATCCCCCGATGGCCGGAACGATCGAGAATCTCCTCTGTCGCTCCGAGAAAGCGAGTGTCGGTGAGCGCCTCGCGCGCGGTGCGCTCGAGCCACGAGAGTCGCACCCCCGCTTGGAGATATGGGTTCGCGCTCCGTACTGACGCGGCCAGCGCGCGCGCAAAAAACGCTGCCGACTCGCGGCCCTTTCCGAGGTGGAAAAGCGCCTCGGCGCGCACGAGCGCAGCCTCGGTCTCTTCCGATGACCGCAAGCTGCCCTCTTCGAGGACGGCCTTCCCCAGAGCGTTGGCACGCTGCCAGTCGCCGCAGGCCAGAGCCCCCCTCCCCTTCAGGATCGAGAGGGTACGCCGGAGTTTCGGCGAAAACGCGTTCACCTTTTGTTCGAGCGCGCTGATGAGCGAGTCTGTCTCGGCCGGCCCGGTCTCGAGGCGGAGGCGAAGCTGTTTGAGCATCGTGTCAACAGCCTCTTCCTCATCACCCTGACTCGAGAACACCTCGAGCGCCTCGTCCAGGTATTCGGCGGCTCCCCCCAGGTTTCCGCTGCGAATGCAAAGCATCCCAAGGCTCGATAAGTCGTATGCCATCGATCTGAGGTTGCCGCTGCCGCGGTCCACCCGTAGGCAGCGATTCAGCAGTTTCGCCGCCTGCTGATATTCGCCCGTGGCGACCATCACCTCGGCCAAATTGTAACTGGCCAGCGTCACAGCCCGTGGGTTCCGGATCCTGCCAAAGAGATTCAGGCTTACATCCAATGCGCGGCGCGCCTCCTCCCACTCCTCCTCTTCAATATGGAAGACGCCCAGATCCGAGGCGACCTTGCCTTGCTGGAGGAGATTCCCGCTTTCGGCGTACAGCCGGGCGGCCTGTTCGAGGTGGCGTTTCGCGGCCGCCAGATCCCCCATGTCCTTCTTGACCAGACCCAGATAGTGCATCGCCCGCGCCCCCTCCCCGACACTCTCCGGAAGCTGCTCGAATACACGTCGCGCTTCCTCGAGGAGCTCAAGCGCCCCTTCCTTGTCTCCTCGCCTCGAAAGGAAATACCCGTAGTCACGGAGGCAACTCCCTTCGGCCGCCCCCAGAGTCTCGCGCTGCTTGCAAAGCTGGTGCGCGGCTCCCCAGTGAGCGGCCGCGGCCTCGGCATCGCCGAGCACGAAGCGGCTGCGGGCGGCGAGGCATCGCAGAGTCAGGAGAGTCTCCGGCGCGGGGTTGTCCGCGATCTCGCTCTCTGCGAGCCGCACGGCCGTGCGGTAGTCCGCTGCCTGCTCGGCCGCCTCCACGCACCTGCACACGAGCCGGCCTGAGGCAGGCCCGCCCATCGCGATGGCCTGCTGGTAATGCCCGATCGCCTCGCGATACCGCTCTCCCCGTGCGGCCCAGTCCCCCCTGAGCGCCCAGAAATCTCCGTCACCCGCTGCCGTGGCGAACGGCGCCAGCCGCGTGAAAAGGGCCTGCACGTAGTGGGATGCGGTTCTCTGGAGTGCTTCCAAACCGGCTGCCTTCAGCCGCGCAATCGCCGTCTCCGGCCTCCCGGCGCCTTGGAGCAGCCATGCCATCGCGGCGTCTGGCAGCAGGATGTCCCCCCTCCCCTCCAGCCTTTCCAGGAGCGCGGTCGATGCGGCGCGCCGGCTTCCAGCGATGGCGCGAGCCGCCCCGCGCACCTCGGCCTTCATGACGGCCCTCCCGTCGACGAGGTCGACTACCCACGCGGCCTCTGCCAGGGCGATCCACTCATCTCCGCTGAACAGAGCCCGCGGAAGCGGCCAGGGGGCGTGGTAAAGGAGAGGAAGCAGTGATCGGGTGCTCGCCGGAAATGCAAAAATGCGATCCCGGTGACTCGAGGCCAGGAGCGTCGTGCCCCGACCTTTCCATGTGCCATCCAGGGCCCGCACGCCACGCGCGCGAATAGCCGAGAGCAACCCTTCCTTGAACATCTCCACGTCGCCGCCGGCTTCGAGTGCGATCCGCCGCCTGATCGCACGGCCGCAGGGGCCCGGAATGAAAAAGTCTTCGACGAGGTCGGCCGTGGTGCGCCGTTCCATGTGACATTGCCGGATCTCCGGGCCGAGCGCCTGGAGGGCACCTGACGCGTGGGCTATCAGGAGCACCGGGCAATCCCGCAGATGCGCCAGGAGCTCCAACAGGAGACGCGTGTCATCCGAGGCCGGATCGGGGTCGATCTCGACTGAGAGGATAGCCGCCTCACGGCCGGCCACGCGCAGAAGCTCCGAAGTCGCGCGCGCGATCGAAACCAGCGAAGCGCCGACTCGGGCAGAGTGCGCCGGTCCCGCGAGACCGGCGAGAACTCCCGAGAGAGAGTCCCGGAGGCGTGTCGTGAGGGAGCCCCAGGCACCGGCAGATAGGTCGGAACGAAGAGACAAGAAGCCAGGGCCTGCGGAGTCCAGCATGTCGGCGATCAGTTCTCCCCTTGCTGTCCCCAGCCTGCCGGCCACTGCGACTGCAGCTCCGTGCCCGCGGCGAGCTTCGGCGAGCCCGGACTCGAAAAGGCGGTGCACATTCCGATCGATCCGGCGCTCGTAACCGAGACAGCTGCGCGCGGCCGACGAGTCGACACAGTCGAGGAGGGAGAGGCACTCTGAAAACAACTCCTCAGCGCCCCGGTACGAGCCTCCCGAGACCATGCGGGTGAGGAGACGGCGGAGGGGAGCGGAGCGGATCTGCTGGAGAGCTGCCGTGTGTGAATCGCGGTTTTCCTGCCTCCGGACGCGCACAGGAGGACCCGTCGCCGCTCGCAGCAGCGCGTGTCCGAGCATGACGATGTCTTCGTACTCCAGCCGCGGTGAACCGCGGTGGGAGGTGACCTGCTCCGACCCGGCGAGGGCGAATCCGTCCGCCGTCCGGCACACGGTGTCAGCATCGATCTGCCGGTGCACGAGGCCCCTACTGTGGAGGAAGGCGAGAGCCGAGGCGAGCTCGAATGCGGCGCGAACTACCGTCTCCTCATCGAAGGACTTCTCTGAAGCCGCGACCGTGCACCCGTCCAGCCACCGCGACGCAGCGAAGAATCTGCCGTCCGGAAGAGTACTGGACGAGTGCAGTGCCTGGAGGTGGGGGTGTGTCAGCCTTGAGTATGATTGCTGGGCGCCCGTATCGGCCGGGAGGCCGCTGTTGCGCGCGAAGAGCCGGAGCGCCACCTGGCGACCGCAGGAATCGGTGGCGCGATAAAGAACACTACGCTGATCGGAGCTCGAAGTCCGCGCGCCGAAAAAGGGCGCTACCGAGCCGGCCTCATTCCCATCCGAGGCCATGACGCGACCCCCCTCCTCCATCGCATGACCATGTCACACGAAGCGGCCGAAGACCTCGTTGCCGACGAGCATCCTGCGCTCAGGGATCCGATAGTGATCGCCCTGCTTGACGATTAACCCAAGGCCGATCAGGTCATCCCACTCGCCTTGAAAGCGGGTGGACGGATCGAACCCGTGCCGCCGGAAGAAAGACGCGGCGTCGAGCCCCTCGGCCGTTCGCAAAGCGAGGAAAATGGACTCGCGCGCCCGGGTGTCGTCGTCGAGCCGCTCGGCCGCGCGGCTCTTCGCCGGATCGTGAATGTAGGCGGCGAAGCTCGAGGTGTTCTGAAATCTACTACCCGCGTAGAGTGAACAGGCCGAAAGGCCCAGCCCAACATAGGGCGCTCCGTTCCAGTATTTCCTGTTGTGCACGCACTCCCGGCCCGGCCGCGCGAAGTTGCAGATCTCGTAATGTACGAAACCGCATCCGCGGAGGAAGTCGCAGGCCTGGAAATACAGGCGTTCGACGATTTCATCATCAGGGGGCGGGAGATGACTGAGCTGCGTTCCGGGGAAGATCTCGAGGATGTAGAGCGAGACATGGTCGGGAGAGAGCTCGGAGATCAGCTCCAGCGACCGATCAATGCTCCTCTGCCCCGGGATCCCGATAATGAAGTCCAGATTTATGTTCGGCACATGCTCGCGAATTCCGGCGACGGTCTCTCGAATCTCTCGCGCGTCGTGCGATCTGTCCAGCGCAGTCAGCTCAGCCGGCACGGCGCTCTGCACCCCGATGCTGATCCGATTGACGCCGATCGAGGCGTAGAAGGGGGCGTGGCGTGCCGCGCCTCCCACGGCTTCGGGATTGGCTTCGATCGTGAATTCACTGTGCCCTTCGATGGTGAAGTTCGCATGCAGCGCATCGACGACGCGGGCAAGCAGGTCGGGACGCAGAAGGCTCGGCGTGCCCCCCCCGAAGTAGATCGTATCGAAGGTCAATCCGCGGATCGCGGAGCTCTGAGAAACCTCCTCGATCTCGCGCAGCAATGCCTCAACATAGGGCTCCTGCTCATTGCTCACCGATGTTGCGAAATGACAATAACCGCAGCGGCTGGAGCAGAATGGAATGTGAATGTAAACCCCTCCCCGCTCCATCCTGTATCCTACCTAACGCGGCGGAGCCGCAACCAAAAAGGTTGCGTCTCCACCGCGCGTGAGAGCGTCCGGCCCGCTTCGCGGGCCTGGAGCGTGGAGCGTGAGAGCGTTCTTCCGAGCCGCCC
>JACPPM010000076.1 GCA_016191015.1 Acidobacteriota bacterium
CGCCAACTGAAACAGATCCCTTCCTGCCTTCCTAACTTCCTGCTTTCCTGAGAGGAGTCCGGAGCGGCCAGACCGCGGGGCACCGCCGCCCTGTTTGGTTGCGGCTGGTCCGCGTTATGTTTATGCCGCCTAGATACGAGTAGGTATACGTGATCACGTTGTGCTTGTCAGCCGTGGCAGCTAGCCCCTGGAGAGGGTTGCCGTTTTCATCGACGATCTTGAAGTTGACTGAGGAATCCACGAGAGTGTCGAGGAGCCAATCAAAGCCCCAACTCGCGATTTCATCGAACGGTATTTCGAGCGAGCTTTTCCCTATGAGAATATCGATTATCTTCTTACTCACCCAAATGAACCCTTTGATCGCCCAGCTTGGCGCGTTCTTGGTTGCCTGAGCCACGGTGACCGTCGGCCCCCAAGCTCCGGTAGAGACACCACCTTTCCAGGTATAGCCATAGGAGTCGACAACCTCACCCTGCTTGAATGTTGAGTTCCAGACATATTCATTGGAGCTGGCACTGGAATGGTAAATCCAGCCTGTGCTAATCCAGTCGGTGCGCGCCGTCCTGAAGTAGTGGAGGGTATAGTAAGCTGTCGTTGTTCCATCCACCAAGACGATCTTGTTGCTGAGCTTGTCACACTCATTGTCGATCTGGCCGTTCGAAAGCGTGTAGTTCCAGCGGCCCCATGGGTTGGTAACTGAATTAACGGCGCTGGATATGCCCTTCATCTGGACGCTCGAAATTGGGACCCCCGCCGTCGCGGCCAGTGCGCGCTGTGCTGTGGTATTGATGGGCCGGCCGAAGGGATCCTTGCTCGGCAGCGGCGGGACGAGCTCGGTGTACGTTTCACCATCGATGATGATGACCCGCTCCGGCGACAATTGGGTTCGCGAGTCAGGTGCCAACTGGTTATACACGGTTCCTTGTCGGACGGTGCGATTGACATCTTCATGGTCCTTCGCGTTCGCCGCCGCGCAGACCACCGCCACGCCGACCAGGGTCGCCAACGAAACTTCGATGAGTCGCCGAAGCATCCCTTCCCTCCTCTGTGAATGTTGATGAGTGACCGAGCCTTCGGTCGTAGCCAGCGGGGCCGGTCCTCCGAACCCTACGTTTGCTGAAGAGAGGAAGGGCAAGCCCCGTGCCAGGTGAATCCCTGTACGGCGGGCGTGGGCTATGTTCGTGCACGTTCAGGTGTCTCGTCACGGGCGATACGGAAACGGTATCAAGCATACGGAATCCGTATATCGTCCATGCATCAGATGGCGCCCGTTTCAGCTCAACGCCGCAAGAACATCTCAACTCAAGGGAGGCGCTCCTGGCATATGTCTCGCAGAAACCGGTACAACAGGTCTGACAACACTCAGGGTCCCAGCCCCTGGGGAGGTCGAGTTGGCGGTTCGGGTATGATAACGTGCCGAAGAGCGCTGCGGCGCATGTCCGCCTCCCCTCCCTCCACACGCCAGCGCAATGCTGCGGCTGGTGGCATGTCAGCGTCTGTTCTTCTCAACAGGAACGGATGCGGAAGCGCTGCGGAGGGTGGTTGCTCGAACAAGCTGACCCCGTGTGGCGGGTCAGAGAAAGGATCAGATCAATGAGCATTAGTCGGCGTGGGCCGTCCTGCTGGAGGAGCGCACGGGCGCTGATCGCAAAGGCGGTTGGCCGCCCGGCTGCGGCGCGTCCCGTGCCTGGCACCTCCCGCGCCTTCCGGCTAGCTTTCTCGCAGCGATGTCACTGCTGCTCCTCCTGGCCGGGCGGCTCAATCGATGACGTCGTCGTGACATGTTCAGACTGAGGCCTCGGAGGTCGATCGCGGTGTCTCACCAATCCCTGGCCACCCGAGACGCCGAGTCACGGTGTGGCGCCCCGGGGCGCTCTTCAGCCAGCTCCGCGCGCAGGCCACGCCGGCCGAACACGATCGCTGGCACACCGTTCACCCTTGCGCGCGCTCGCAGGCAACTCCTGCTGGTCTGTTTGCTACTCCTGTGTCTGCTCGCGGCCTGGGCACGGAGCACGCCGAGTGGCGGTGACAGGGTGGTCGCCCAGCCGCTGGCACCTGCGGGAGAGCAGTCGCCCACGAGCCGCGCAAGGATCGATAGGCAGCCGCCTGTTCGTCTCCACCTGGATGAATTCCGAAACACGCCGCGCGATCCTGATCCGGAGTCTGCGGCGCGGCGGAGGAATCCCTTCGTGTTTGGCGGACAGGCGCCGAGGCACCTCCTGCCGCCTGAGGGCTACCCGGGTGCCTTCGCACCGCAGCCGACGGTCGAGTGTCAGGGCTATCTCGCGAGTGAAGGGGAGATTCTTGCGCTCATAAAGATGGACGACGATGTGATGCTCGTGGGAGGCGGGACACCGCTTCCCAGAGGGCTCGCGCTGGTTCGGGCCGACCCGTCTGAGGTTGTACTGAAGGACGCCGCCGGTGTAACACACGCGTTCCGACCAGAGGTAGGATCGACGGCGGCCGGGCTCCTGGATGGAGCTCCGAGAGAGCAGGTGGAACCCGCACTGCTCCAGGTCGGTCCTGATTTCCCCGGGGAGCCCGATATGGGACCTCAGCCGCCGCCCGTGGCTCAGGCTGTGATCAGTCTGGATCCCACTTCCAGCAGTGTTGTCATCGATAGCCCGATCAGCATCGTCCTGAATTTGAGTGGAGCCGAGCGAGTGAGCTCGCTTAACGTGACGCTCCGGTACTACCCGGCGATTCTTTCGGTGGAGGACACCGACGTTCAGGAAGGCACCTTCATGCGACAGGACGGGGTCGAGACGTTTTTCTTCAAGAGTATCGACACGGAGACGGGACTGATCACGATCGGAATCACGAGGACCGGACCCGGCGAGGGCGCCTCGGGCTCGGGCAACCTGGTCATCATCAGCTTCGTCGCCATCGCGGAAGGATCCGCCAGCGTTTCCGTGGGGAACGCGAAGCTCGTCGACCCAGAATCCCGGCCTATACCCGCCGATGTCGCCGCTGGTGCCGACATAGATGTCTTCTCCGTGGAAAACGAGTGAGGCGACATGAGAGGCGGCTGCGTGTCCCTGACGACGGAGGACCCGTCAGAAGAATCCATGGGGGCTTACCAAGTGATCCTGCCGGAGGTCGGTCCCGTCAGTTGGGTCGGCTACCGCAGGATCCGACCCCCGCCATTTCTCCCACCCCGGTCGAGCCGGGGCGATCAGGACGAACAGAGAGGGTACGGCGCGGAGTGCCCGACGCGCCGGACCCTCTCACGTCCTCCATGGGGGTGGTGGCCGATTGGACCCACAATCGACCGGATAACGAAAAGAGGTAAGCAGATGCTCAAGACCAGCCGACGTTCGGCCGTCCCGCGCGCTCTTCGATGGGTACCGGCCCTGATCTTCCTTCACGTGGCCTTGCCCGGAATCTGTTTCACGGCGACTCCCAACATCATGCGTGGCTTCTCTTCGAGAGACTTCGACAACCTCTACTACTGGGACACCGGATCGACACCGATCCAAAAGGCGAAGCGCGCGATCGACGATGTCAAAAGAGCTGGCGGCCGCTGGTGGCGCCCCCACATCGTGTGGGGCAAGGTCGAGCCCGATCTGCTGTACCCGAGGCTCACCCGCTCGCAAGTCACCACCAGTCTGGTCAACACGTACATCTCGAGGACTGATTGGACGTTCTATGATCAGTTGGTCTCCTATGCGAACAGTCAGGGAGTCGGGCTGATCTTCGTTCTGTGCCCCGGATACATCGCACCATTCAACCAGATGCCGATGTACGGCGGGCGACCGGTAACGCCACGCAGCGATGTCAGCATCGGACCCGATGCATACACGGCCAACTGCTACCTTCATGCCCGCGCCTGCGTCCGCCGATACAAGAGCTCCGTGCACTGGTGGCAGTGCGAGAACGAGATCAACATGGCCGGATGGCA
>JACPPM010000077.1 GCA_016191015.1 Acidobacteriota bacterium
AAGAATCTGCGTAATCTGCGCGGAAATCTGCGCCATCTGCGGTTTCGCACGGAACGGCCTCGCCCGAGTCGGCGCCTCGACTTTGCCGCAGCCCTGGGATGAAGCGATGAAGCGCGGGATTCTTGACAACCCGGGACCCATACAGTAGCTTGTGACGCGATGTGGAGTGGTAGGTGAGGATACTGATTGCATCGAGCGAGGTGGCGCCGTTCGCCAAGACCGGCGGGCTTGCGGATGTCTCGGGGGCGCTTCCCAAGGCCCTGAAAAACCTGGGGCATGAGGTGGGAGTGATCATGCCCATGTACCGCGGCATTCACCCGGATGAGCCCGCTCTGGCTTCGCTCGACGCCTCGGTGGCATACGAGAATCGCTGGAGTGCGATCTACCGGAAGTGGCTGGCTCCGGACTTGCCGGTCTTCCTCGTGGACCACAGGCACTACTACGACCGCGAATCAATCTACTGCGGCAACAACGGAGACTATTGGGATAACGCGGCGCGATTCGCCTACTTTTCGCGCGTTGTCTGCGAGTTCGCGCGGAAATTCCTGCCCGAGCTGGATGTCATCCACCTCAATGACTGGCAGACGTCGATGGTGCCGGTGTTCATGCGCACCCACTATGCCCTCGATCCGGTGTTTTACGGAACGGGCACGCTCCTGACCGTCCACAATATGGGCTACCAGGGTGTCTTCGGTAAGGAGGCCATGGATGTGCTCGAACTGCCCTGGAAGTACTTCACCAGGGACTGCCTCGAATTCAACGACTCCGTGAACTTTCTGAAGGGCGGAATCGTCTTCGCCGATGTGATCAACACCGTCAGCCGGCGGTATAGCTTCGAGATTCAGACACCCGAATATGGGTACGGTCTCGAGGGGCTCTTGCGACACCGGAGCGCCGACCTCTTCGGTGTCCTGAACGGTGTGGACTACAACGAGTGGAACCCGGCTACCGATCCACATATCCACTCCCGGTATTCGAGCGTCGACCTGTCGGGCAAGCGCGAGTGCAAGCGCGCCCTCTTGGCCGAGTGCGGACTGTACTCGGACTATCATGGCCCGGTGATTGGGATCATCTCGCGGCTCGCCGGCCAGAAGGGGTTCGACCTTGTTGCGGAAATCGCCTATCACCTGATGCAGCTCGACTGCGCCCTGGTCGTGCTCGGCTCGGGCGAGCCCCAATACGAATCGCTTTTTCACCACCTCGCAAGCCTCTACCCGCACAAAGTCGGCGTCCGCCTCGCTTACGACGCCCCCCTCGCGCATCGCATCGAGGCGGGCATCGACATGCTGCTGATGCCGAGCAAGTACGAGCCCTGCGGGTTGAATCAGATTTATAGTTTGAAGTACGGGAGCATACCGATCGTGAGAGCGACGGGCGGGCTCGACGACACCATCGAAGACTACGACTACGGCAGCGACACCGGTACGGGCTTCAAGTTTTACCGCTACGAAGCAGCAGACCTTCTCAACTGCATCTACCGCGCCCTGGCCACCTACCAGGATAGCTGGCGGTGGCACGGCCTCGTTCAGCGCGCCATGTCGCGACACTACTCGTGGGACGACTCGGCGCGGCAGTATGAGCTGCTCTACCAACGGGCCAAGGAACAACATGTCTCTTTCATGGGATAAGGAGAGAACGTCATGAATGCGAACGTGAAGACTTTTACTTCGGAGAACTGGGACGGGGAGGTGCTGAAATCAACCAATCCGGTCCTCGTCGATTTCTGGGCATCCTGGTGCAATCCGTGCCGGATGATCGCGCCCATCGTGGACTCGATTGCCGACAAGTATGCAGGCAAGGTGAGCGTGGGGAAGCTCAACGTCGATGAGTACCCCGCGATCTCAGGCGACTATGGCGTTCGCGGCATACCCACCCTGCTCCTGTTCAAGAACGGTCAGGTCGCGGAGCAGATTGTGGGTGTTCATCCAAAGGAGCACCTGACGAAGATCCTCGACAAGCACATCTAGGATTCATGCCCTCCTACGACGTCCTCATCATCGGTGGCGGCCCGGCGGGGCTGGCGGCCGGCATTTACACGGGGCGCGCTCGCCTCAAGACGCTCATTCTCGAGAAAGCAGCTCCCGGCGGGCAGCTCCTTCTGACCGATAACGTCGAGAACTATCCGGGGTTCATCCAGACCGATGGCGGGCGCCTGATGGAAGTCTTCATGGAGCAGGCGCAGAAGTTCGGTGCCGAGATGGGTTTGGGCGAGGTGCTCACGCTCAGGAAGGAAGGCGCCGGCTTCGCGGTCGTAACCGAAGAGCAGACCTACCAGACTCGAGCGGTCATCCTCGCATCGGGAAGCAGTCACCGCCACCTGGGTGTGCCAGGCGAGAAGGAGTTTTGGGGCAAAGGTGTCTCCGTGTGTGCGACGTGTGACGGAGCGTTTTTCCGAGGTGAAGTGGTGTCGGTCATTGGCGGCGGAGATTCTGCGCTGACCGAAGCTCTGTTTCTCAAGAACCTGTGCAAAGAGGTCCACGTGATCCATCGGCGCAACGAGCTGCGGGCCGAAAAAATCCTGCAGGAGAGGGCGCTCGCCAGCCCCAACATGAGCTTCCACTGGGATACCGTAGTCGACGAGATCGTGGGCGGGCCCACTGTGACCGGCCTGCAGCTCAGGAATTTGAAGACCGGGGAGAAGTCGCATCTGGCGGCCACGGCGGCATTCATCTCGGTCGGGATGACACCCAATAGTGGGTTCGCCAAGGCCCTCGTCCGTCTCGATGATAACGGATACGTCCTCGCCACTCATCAGATGGCCACCTCAGAACCGGGCATCTTCGTGGCGGGAGACGTTCGGACCAACTCATACCGTCAGGTCGCGACCTCCGTCGGAGATGGCGTCACGGCAGCGATGTCGGTTGAACTCTGGCTGGAAGACGCGAAGCTTGCACCGCCATTTGTGCCGGGATGTTGATCGAGGTTGGAGCCATTAGCCGTTAGCCCCGGAGCCGGACCAACCCCGATGGCCGCCCGATCGAAGCCGGGTTCCCGACTTCAATCACGTGATGGCCGCGAGCCAGGACCAACCGTTCGGAGCTAATCGCTAACTGCGCACCAGGGCCGCGGCAAAGTCGAGGCGCCGATTCGGGCGAGGCCGTTCCGTGCGAAACCGCAGATGGCGCAGATTTCCGCGCAGATTACGCTGATTCTTCCAGCATTCAACCGACGAGCAACCTCCTCCTCACTCTCGGGTCGGCGCGAAGCAATCTGGGACATCTGCGAGTCAATCTGTGAAATCTGCGGTTTCCGGGACTTTGCCGTAGCCCTGCTGCTCACGCCTCAATTTGCAATTTCCTCACTCCAGAGATAAAGTATCGCGCCGATGAAGAGAAGAGAGAAGGGCTTCTATCCGCTGCCTGCCGTGCCGCCGCCGCTCGAGCAGCTGAAACCACTTGAGGTTGAGCCTGTCGAGCCGGAACCTGGTGTATATCTCGACACTGGTCCGGAGCTCCCCGAGACGTATGATCTCGACATCGTCCGTCTGCTCGTTCAGGACCCGTACCGAATCTATGTCTTCTGGGAACTTTCCGGAAAGGGCTCAGATCGCGCCCGGAACAAGGCAAAGCTCATGGGCTTCGTCGATGGCAAGCTCTCCCTGCAAATAACTAGATTCTCTGATGGGAACAAGACCCTTCTCGATGTCGAAGGTGGCAAGGATTGGTGGCTGCTCGGCGATCCGGGCACCGAGTACATGGCCGAGGTCGGATTCGCATTCAACGGGGTCTTCTTCACGATCGCCACGAGCAACCGAGTGCGTACGCCTCCGGTGACGCTGGCCGAAGCGGATACCATCGCCCCACCGACGCCGGCTCAGGAAGAGCTCGCCGTTGAGGTCCTCAAAGCATCAGGCTACGAGCCTGTGACGATTGCCGAGGTCAGGGAGCAGGTTACCGAAAGGGTGAGGGAGAAGCGCGAGCTGACGCCGCGTGAGCGGATCTTCATCGAGCGACTCCCCCAGGACCTGAAAGAGGCCGTTCTCGCCCAGCCTACCGCCGTGACGCCCGAGTCCCTGCGGCGAATCGTCTGGGCGATGCCAAGGTTTCTCATGCTGGGCAGCGAACGAGTGCAGGTCCCCCAGAGCCTCCTCGAATGGCTGGCTTGGCCAGGCCTGCCGCTCGAATGGCCGACTAGCCGTTAGCTCCGAGCGGTTGCCTCCGACTCGGCGCCGCTATACGAGCAACATCGGGATCTCGACAAAGAGGGAGAGGCCATCAGCCCCGGTCCGGCTCCGGGGCTAATGGCTGACGGCTAATGTCTAGAGGCTCTTCCGCGCGACCCTGATGAGCTGGGCGCACAGCAGAGCAAAAATCGCGATGCCCATCAGATCGCCCCAGCCGCCGAGTGGCTCGATCCAGTGGGTCTTGGTGTCGAGGTTCAAGCGGTCGAGGATTGTTGGGGGGATGGTGGGATATGAGCCGAGCATGGCGAGGAGGATGCCGGTGAGTGAGCCGCCGGCGACGAGGCCGGTTGCGTACAGCATCCCGCTCGAGAGCTCCGACTCCTCCTGGCGGTGCGTGATCTTGTCGGCGAGTGCCTTCATCAGGCCACCCACAAAAATCGGGGCCGTGGTTGCAATCGGCAGATATGCGCCGACGGCGAATGAGAGTGACCGCACGCCGCAGAGCTCGATGACGACGCTGATCGCCATGCCGACGAAGACGAGCCCCCACGGGAGCTCTCTGGCGAGCAGTCCCTGGATGATCGTGGCCATCAGTGTCGCCTGGGGCCCCGGGAGCTTCTCGCTGCCGATCGGACCGAAGGGGGAGTTATGCAGAGCCATCAGGGTGATCCCGATCGCGAAAACACTCGCAAGAACGCCGATGATCAGCCCGAGCTGCTGCTTCCATGGGGTCGCCCCCACGATGTAGCCCGTCTTCAGATCCTGCGAAGTCGCGCCCGCGTTCGCGGCGGCGATGCAGACGATCGCACCCACGCACAGCGCCACCGGCTCGTAGGCCTGCCCCGTCCAGCCGATGCCGATGAAGAGCAGGCATGTCGCCATGAGCGTTGCGATCGTCATGCCGGAGATTGGGTTCGAGGACGACCCGATGAGGCCGACGATGCGCGAGCTGACGGTGACGAAGAAGAAGCCGAAGACGATCATCAGGACGCCCATGAAGAGGCTGCCCGGGAAGCTCCCCGGAATCTGCGGCAGGACCGAGAGGATCAGCACGAGCGCCAGCGAGCCGCCGATGACGTAGGTGATCGGGATGTCGTGCTCGACGCGGCGGCGCGACAATCCGGCCGCGCCGTTCTTGAGATCCCGAATGCTGTCGCGGAAGCTCGCGACAATTGTGGGGAGCGTGCGGATCAGAGTGATCAAGCCGCTCATCGCCACCGCCCCCGCGCCGATGTATCGAACGTAACCAAGGCGGACCTGGGCCGGGTTCATGTCCCGGATCAGCATGTCGCCGACTCCGGGTTTGACCACGTCGAGGATCTTGTCGCCGAAAATCGTGATCAGAGGAATCAGCACCAGATATGAGAGTACGCCCCCGGCGACCATCGTGCCGGCAATCCGTGGACCGATGATGTAGCCGACGCCCAGATACTCGGGTGTGATCTCGGTTGCGACCATGGCATTGGGATACTCGCTGGCCTTCGACGTGATGTACTGGGGCACATCCTTCCACAGGCCGAAGACGCTCATCATCGACTTGTACACGAAGGCGATGCCGAGCCCGGCAAAAACGCGCTGCGCCATCGATCCGCCCTTTTCACCGGCAATGAGAACGTCCGCACACGCGGTGCCCTCGGGGTAGGGGAGAACTCCGTGCTCCTTGACGATGAGCGACCGGCGCAGCGGGATCATGAAGAGCACGCCGATGATGCCGCCAAACAGCGCCAGCACGAAGATCTGCGTGTACTTGAAGTAATCCTTGCCGAGAACCAGGAAGTAGAGCGCCGGGATCGTGAAAACGACACCCGCGGCAATCGACTCGCCTGCCGATCCGATGGTTTGGACAATGTTGTTTTCGAGGATCGTCGACTTGCCGATCTTCTTGAACACCGCGATGGCCAGGACGGCGATCGGGATGGACGCCGATACGGTCAGGCCCGCCCTCAACCCGAGGTACACCGTCGAGGCGCCGAAGATAATCCCGAATACGGCTCCAAGGATAATGGCCTTGAACGTAAACTCGGGAAGCCCGGCGTCGTCCGAGACATAAGGCTTGAATGTGGCGGGGTCGTGCGCCACTGGTTCGCTGTTGTTGGCTTTGCTCGCGTGTGCCATGTCATCTCCTCTCAAAGTCCAACGTCCCGGAGCTCGAACGTCCCGGTAGAGCTCGCTCTTCGCGAACTTTGAACTTTGAACTTTGCACTTTGAACTTCATTCCCCAATAATCTCCTTGAACACTCTCAGGTAGTTCTCTCCCAATATCTTGCGCACGTCCTGCTCCGAAAACCCCCGCCGCAGCAGCTCCGCCGTCAGCTCCGGGAGCTTCGAACAATCCTCGAGTCCTTCGACTTCGGCGTCGATTCCGTCGAAGTCCGAGCCCAATCCCACGTGATCGATGCCGGCCACCTGGACAGCGTGAGCGATGTGGTCGGCCAACCGCGCGATCGTGACCCGCCGGATCTTGCGACATTCCGCCCTTTCGATGTCCGTCTTCGCCAGCCACGCTCGCGTCGGGTTGTCGGGAGACTGAGCGTCGATCTGTTTGAATCGCTCCGCGAGCCGCGCCTCCAACGCGGACATCTCCTTGGCCACGCCGTCGTCGAGAAAGCGCGGGTAGAAGTTGATCCCCACGACTCCGCCCTTCGCCGCGAGTGCCCGCAGCATGTCGTCGGTCATATTGCGGCGATGCGAGGCGAGGGCACGGCAGCTACTGTGCGACGCGATCGGAGGCTTCGTCGTCGTGGCCAACACGTCCCAGAATGTTTTGTCGGAGACGTGAGAAATGTCGACGGCCATCCCCACCCGGTTCATCTCGCGCACGACCTCCTTGCCGAGCGGGCTCAACCCTCCTCCGGAATCCCCCGACGACCCGGCCCAGCTGGTCGAAAAGGACCAGGTGAGCGTCATGTAGCGGACGCCGAGGCGCGCGAGGATCGACACCGCGTGCACATCGTCTTCAATCGCATGCCCGCCTTCGACTCCCATGAGGGTCGCGATCTTTCCCTTGGCCACAGCCGCTCTGATGTCGGCCACCGTCCGCACCGCATCGAGATCCGCGGCGTACCGGCCGACGAAGCCGTAATAGCCGTCGATGATATCGAGGGCGCGTTTGAGGAAGCCGTATGTGGCAAAATCCTTCGCCGGCCAGATCGAGAAGAACTCGCAGTCGAGGCCACCTTGCTTCATGCGCGGGATGTCCACGTCGCCCCGTGTGGTCCTCACGCCGAGATCCTCGCCGTTGTCCACGACACGCAAGATGCTGTCAGCATGCGTGTCAACGACGATCGCGTCAAAATGAATCTGGCGGGCTCGATCCGCGTCAGAGGCGATTGCCGCCGAAGAGACAAGCAGGGCGAGGAACCCGGTCCGCGCGCCTCGCTGCAGCCCCATCATTGCGTTGCGGCGTATCCTATTACAAATGCTCCCAAAAACAAGTCCCGTTTTCACGCACCAGCCACGGGTGGCGACTTCTGAGTCCGGATCGGCGATATGAACCAACAGAGTGCCCCCGCGAGATTCGTGAGTAGACTAAAGAGGAAGATGTAAAGAAATGCGAACCCCATCACCTGATCTCGCCCGATTCCGGAGAGCCCGAAAAGATAGATGAAAGTTGCTTCCCTCGTGCCCAGCCCGGCCACCGTGATCGGGATCAGGGCGACGAGCTTGGCGATCGAGACGCTGATGACCACAGTGCGCGCGGGCACGTCCATTGGCAGCGCTCGCGCGCAGAGAACACACGCCAGCAGAAAGCAGAACATCGACGCCACGGTATAGAGCACGGGCAGCGTGATCGCGGGACGCCTCAGCTCGCGCATGCCGTTGAAAAACTCGTCCACATCGCCCGCGACGATCCCGTGCCACTTGTTGAGGACCTTCACCTTCTTGAGCAGAGCCACACCCCAGTCCACGAGCGACCTGTTCAGAAGCAGGAGAAGCAAGAGGCCGAGCACGAAGGAGAATCCCAGGACCGGGTAGAGCAGCTCCTGCATTCCCGCGGTCATGAGCAGAATACCGACGACTCCCATCCCGAAAAAGATCACGACCTCCATCAGCCTGTCGACCACCACGCTCACGAGCGCACGCCCCAGAGCCACCTTGCGCTCAGTCCGCACGAAAAACGCCTTCGCGATCTCACCGGCCCGCCCCGGCGTCGCCGTCGCGATGAACATGCTCCCGAGATACAGCGTGCTGCTCCGCCCAAGCGGCATCTCGATCCCGGTCATCCGCATCAAGAACCTCCAGCGGACGATTTTCAGCAGAAAGCTCGGGACAAGCAGCAGCACGCTAGCTGCCAACAGCGCGCGATCGGCACTCGCCAGAATTCCACCTACCGCGTGAAAATCGGTCTGCCAGAGAATCAGTCCGAAGACGGCCAAGCCAATGACGACGACGTACTTCATCGGGCGATCATACCACGCGACCTCTAGACGCCCGTCTTGAAGTACTCCTCAGGCGTGGCGAGCCTGGCCGCAAAGATGCGGGTCGGCTCGATCTCCGGGATCTCCGTCGCGGGTACGACCGTGCGTCCGTCATACACGAACACGAGCCGCCTCGATGCCGGGCCGATATCGGCGGGGACGGCGAGCCCTCCCGTGCCGCGGAGAAGAACGTTCAGCGCGCTGTGGAGCTCGATCAGCCCCTCGACTCCGCGCGCGCGATAGGGGAGGAGCTTGGTCATCGTGCCGCGGCTCCTCACGAGCGCCGTCATCGCCCGCACGGCGTCCCGCGGGCTGGTGTCGACGATGATCAACGTGTCGCCGGGTTGGAGCATCATTGCGGGGGTTTCCAGGATCTCGAGACAGCGCTGATACGGCTGACTCAACAGGCGGTAGTCTTCGACTTCGCGCTGGACGAGAAGGACGTTTCCGGCAAGCAGGGCGACGATCGCCGTGGTGCCCGCCGCCACGGCGATCCTGCGCAGGCGTGGTGTCGTGAGGAGGCCGTCGATCGCATCCCACGCTCCGCACAGAACGAAAGCGTAGCCGATTGCCAACAGGTAGAGGTACCTGGAGGACAATTTCTCGAGCGGCAGAATCGGGAGAGCTGTGAGGAGGAGCCATGCGAACCCACCGAGCGCGATGGTTCGGCGGAGGAGGATCACGGCAATGGTGAAGAGCGCCGTGAAGATGGCGAAGGCCATCGGCGCAAAGGTGTAGAGATCGCCGAGGCCAAGGGGGCGGAGCAGGAGGAACGGAAGCTTGAGCGTCAAGGAGGCGAGTGGGGAGGGGTTGTAGGCTGATGGCTTGGCGAACAGATTGAACCCCACGAAGAGTATCGCCAGGACGAGGTGTGGAGCGAAATCCAGGAGGCGGAATCGGCGCCTGCCGAGCAGGAGCGGCGCGGCGAGAAGAGGGAGAACCGCCACCTCTTTGCTCAGGATCGCGAGCAGGAAAAACGCCGCCGAACCCCAGACGCGCCAGCGGCCGCTGCCGGTGATGCAGACAAGCGAAGCAAGGAGAGAGAGGGTCGCAAGGGAATGCCCGCGTGCGGCGGGCCAGATAACCGCCTCGGAGAGTCGAACGTTCAGGGCCCAGCACAGGGCGGCGGCGGTCGCGACCCACGGCTTCGCCCGCAGCCGCCGGCAGAGAACCAGGAGAAGCGCCGCCGAGAGCGCATGGACCAGCAGAGATGTGATGTGGTAGCTCAGCGCACCGCCTCCACCCGCCAGCCAGTCCACGACGAAGCTCGCATGAAGCACGGGATTGAAATCGCGGAAAAAAACGCTGAATGCGTAACCCGGACGCTCGACTGTGGCCGCCATCCGGCCGAGCCATGTGTAATCGTCCGAGAAAAACCCGACGCGCAGGACGCCCGAGTACGAAGCCGCGACGAGAATGCCGCACATGATGGCATGCAGGGTCGGACCGCCGCGACGCCTCTGCTGAGTTTCGTCCATAAGCGCGTCCGGATTATATCCGGATTTCTTCGAGGCCAAACGGCATCGCGATGGTGATACCATTTTGTCGTTCGGAGCCTCCAAAGCGCGGATCGTAGACGTGGACGAAGCGCCCTGATCGATGACGTCGACGACTACGTCCACGTGGTCCTGGATCGCAGCGGGTCTCCCAGAATCACGGCACACTCGTCGAATCCGTCGGATCGTTGACACAGATCCAGCCGGGAAATACAATCCAATGACACCAGGACATATGAGCGATCATTACTCGGCGCTGCACGCCCGTCTCGCCTCGGGGCAGGCGCAGGTTGGCGTGATAGGGCTCGGGTATGTGGGACTGCCGTTGGCGGTTGAGCTGGCGCGGGCGGGCTACACTGTCATCGGGTTCGACGTGGACGCGGGCAAAGTTGCGAGCGCCAACCGTGGTGAGAACTACGTCCGCGACGTGGACCCCGGTGATTTTGCTACGGTCGTAGAGAACGGGCGATTTCGCGCCACCCAGGACTTCGCCGATCTTGGCGCCGTCGATTCCGTCTCGATCTGCGTCCCGACGCCGCTTTCAAAGACGCGCGATCCGGACATGTCTTTCATCAATGCAGCGGTCGACGAGATCCTGCAATATCTTCCCGCGGGAAGGCTGGTGGTTCTCGAATCGACAACATACCCAGGGACCACTAAGGAGTTTCTATTGCCCCGGTTCGAAGCGAAGGGGTGGCATGCGGGAGATGAGGTCTTCTTGGCCTTCTCGCCGGAGCGGGTCGATCCGGGGAACTCTGCATACAAGACGCGGAACACCCCGAAGGTTGTCGGAGGCGTGACGGCGCGCTGCCTCGATCTCGCCGTGCAGCTCTATTCGAGAGCCGTGGACTGTGTCGTTCCGGTCTCGTCCGCGACCACGGCCGAGATGGTGAAGCTGCTCGAGAACACTTTCAGGGCGGTCAACATAGGCCTCATCAACGAGATGGCTCTGATGTGCGACCGTCTCGGGGTGAGCGTCTGGGAGGTTGTGGAGGCCGCAGGGACGAAGCCGTTCGGGTTCATGAAATTCAAGCCGGGGCCGGGGCTGGGCGGACACTGCATCCCTGTCGACCCTCATTACCTGAGCTGGAAGCTGCGGTTGTTGAAGTACCGCGCGAGATTCATCGAGCTTGCAGCGGATGTGAACAGCGAGATGCCGGGCTACGTCGTGTCGAAGGTCTTCGAGGGGCTCAACCGTTTTCACCGGAGCGTGAATGGTTCGCAAATCTTCGTTCTCGGTGTCGCCTACAAGCGCGATGTGGGCGATGTTCGCGAATCACCGGCACTCGAGGTGATCGAGTTACTGCAGGCCCGCGGCGCCGACGTCATGTACAACGACCCGTTCGTCCCGGCGATTGTCGTGAACGGCCGCCCGCTCCATTCAATCGATCTGACCATGGATCTGCTCCGGGGCTCCGACTGCACCGTGCTGATCACCGATCATACCTGCTACGACTGGGATTCGATCGTCTCCAGCAGCCGTCTGCTCATCGACACCAGGAATGCAACGGCGGGGCGCACCGCTGACAACATCATCAAACTCTGACCGGGATTCCAGATGCCGATGGAACAACGTGTAGTGTCTTACAAGTTGCGTGTTGACACGAAATGGCAAGAAATCTGAGGCGGCTAGATCTTCCGAACTCCTCTCAGGAAAGCAGGAGGGGAGGAATGCAGGAACGGAGCGGTCGTCTCGGCCGATCGGGGTGGCTCGGAAG
>JACPPM010000080.1 GCA_016191015.1 Acidobacteriota bacterium
GAGGCGGCTAGATCTTCCGAGCTCCTCTCAGGAAAGCAGGAGGGGAGGAATGCAGGAACGGAGCGGTCGTCTCGGCCGATCGAGGTGGCTCGGAAAAACGCTCTCACTCTCCACGCTCTCACGCGCGTCGGAGACGCAACCTCTTTGGTTGCGGCTCCGCCGCGTTAGGATAGACCAGGTCCCAATACTCCCGCTTCCGAATCGAGCCGGCGTTCACCTCGAGCAGATGCCCGGGCTCCAAGCTGAGAATGTTCCGAAACATGGTTCGCGGGCTGACGAGCCCCGGGAAGGTCGGGATCTGATCGAGACCCAGCAAGTCCACCTCGCGCCCGACCGCGGGATGCTCGAGTATGGCCTTGATCTCGGAACCGAAGAGGAAGGTATCCCCGACGGCGGTGGTGCAGAAGAGCGGCGCGATGCCGAAATGGTCGCGGGCCAGGAGGAGTCTTTCGGTCCGCAGGTCATAGAGCGCGCATGCGAACTGGCCGTTGAGATTCGCGAGAACACCTGCCGCGGGATCCTCCTCCAAGAGGTGAGCCAGCACCTCGATGTCGCACCGCGTCCGAAAGACGTGCCCGCGCAACGCCTCGGCAGTTCACGTCGTACCGTGCGTTCCGAAATTGCACTCGTGCCGATCGACTCGTAGCCGAGCGTTCTCTGCTTCTCGACCTTTCAAGTCAAGCCATAGTTAATGATTAATATGCGACCCCGACCCTAAGGCATAGTTAATATACGACCCCATACCACGGTCCTCCAGCGCAAGATGCGTTTGTCGGTGTGCGGTGTCCCTGTCTGGCGAACGAGATTCGGCCGCTAAAGGCGGGCGTTAGGCTGTGCAACTTGGACCTGGTAGAATTCGCACTTGATCCAATAGTTCCGCGCGACAGTTCTTCTTGCCTGGAGGTGTTCCAAACATGGAGAAGCACCCGTCTGGAATCAAGCGGGAATCGTGGCTCGTCTCGGCAGGCCGTGGTTCCGAGCCCGGCGCTCCGCTGAACGTACCGCCGATCCCCGCATCGAACTTCATAATCGGAAGGGGGCGCGAGTACTCGCGCGACGACGGTACTCCGACCTGGGAAGCACTCGAAGAAGTCGTCGGCGGGCTTGAGTCTGGTAAGGCCGTGGCGTTCGCCTCCGGCATGGCCGCCATTGCCTCAGTGTTCGGTCAGCTACCGGCTGGCGCTGTTGTGGTAATACCAGATGATTGCTATCAAGGTGTTGCAGGCCTTGCAGCAGCGGGCGCTGAAAGACAACGCTGGTCAGTGCAGCGCGTGGCGGTGGACGATACAGCCGGCTGGATTCGCTCCTGCGGCGCCGCTGACCTGATTTGGCTCGAGTCACCCTCGAACCCACTGCTAGCCGTAGCGGATCTGGAGGCTGTCTGTGCAGCACCACGCAAGCCCGGAGCGATCGTGGCAGTGGACAACACCTTCGCCACGCCGTTGAATCAGCAGCCGCTTGACTTCGGTGCCACGGTGTCCCTGCAATCGGCAACCAAGTTCATTGGCGGCCACTCCGACCTACTGGCAGGGGTCGCCACGACGAAAGACGATGCTCTCTGGCACGCCCTCAGGAGGTCTCGCGAGTTGGCCGGCGCGACGCCAGGAACGCTCGAAGCCTTTCTTGCCGTGCGCGGTGCGAGAACACTCGCGCTTCGAGTGCAACGGGCCCAGCAAACGGCCATGATGCTTTCGGAGCGGCTTGTGATGCACCCGCAGGTCACTCGTGTCCGGTATCCAGGCTTGCCCTCACATCCAACGCATGCCACTGCCAAGCGCGTGCTCAAGGGGTTCGGAACCATCATTTCGTTCGATCTGCTTGGAGGGGCTGAATTTGCTGATTGTGTCTGCCGAAAAGTCCGGCTCATCCGCCATGCCACCAGTCTCGGAGCAGTGGAATCAACGATGGAACGAAGAGCTGCGATCACGGGACAGGGACACCTTCCTCCTTCGCTCCTACGACTCAGCGTTGGCATCGAGGACGCCGACGATCTCTGGGATGATCTCGACTCGGCAATATGTTCTGCTGCACCATGACTCTGTCGACAGTGACGCAACCATCCTGCCATTGGCCCTGGTTCAAAGCTGACTCAACTCACAGACTGGTAGTGTCGAGGGCTGGCGCGTTGGTACGGTCCGCCACGTTTCCAGCCCACGCCACATCGAACGGAGCGACGGAGCGGTCGGGGGACCGTGTCTTTACATTTTGCATTCTGCAACGTCATCGCGATGGCATCGAGAAGAGATCTAGGAGAATGCCGAAGGTCAGGACGATCATCAGCGGATCCGTCTCGAACGTCTGGTTGATCCGGAACTTCTCGTCGCGGTACATGGTCTTCAAGCGTTCGACGGTGTCCGGATTGAAATATCCCCGTCGTTTCACCGTTTCATGAGACAGTAGATCCTCGACCCAGTCGATGCGGCGGCGCAGGAGGTAGTGTCTAAGAAGTTGGGTGCTTGCACGAAATGGCAAGACTTTCGAGAGGGTGAAATCTTCCGGATTCCTCTCAGGAAAGCAGGAAGGGAGGAATGCAGGAACGGA
>JACPPM010000082.1 GCA_016191015.1 Acidobacteriota bacterium
CAGGGCTGCGGCAAAGTCGAGGCGCCGACTCGGGCGAGGCCGTTCCGTGCGAAACCGGAGATGGCGCAGATTTCCGCGCAGATTACGCAGATTCTTCCAGCATTCAACCGACGAGCAACTTGCTCCTCACTCTCGGGTCGGCGCGAAGCAATCGGCGACATCTGCGAGTCAATCTGTGCAATCTGCGGTTTCCGGGGCTTTGCCGTAGCCTTGGGCGCGGCGGCTCGCCTCACGACGCTCCGCGCCAATCGCCTCTAGTTGATTTTTCCACATACTTGGGCCATCATTCCTTCCAATGATGCGCGGGGAGGAGATTCACTCTCTTAGCTCATATTCTCTTCTTACGGGGCTTTGGATGGCTGCTGTCCCGTATTCCTGCCCATCGGCATGGGGAGAGCAGCAGGCGTCGGATCCGCGGACGTTTCGGGTGGAAGCGGTTGTCGGAGCGTCACCTTCGTTTGAAGATCAACCACAACTTTGAGCGACTGCGCGTGCAAAGCGGCGAATTGTTTCGCGCGAATGTGAGCGAGGTACGAACCACCTATCAATTCAGCAACCGCACTTTCGTTCGCGTCATCACCCAGTATTTTGATGTCAGGCGAAATCCGGCCCTGTATACTTTCGCGGTCACTCCGGCCGATCACACGCTCCTGAACCAGTTTCTCTTCTCCTACAAGATCAACCCACAGGTCGTCCTGTTTCTCGGCTACTCGGACAATTATCAGAACAGCCCCCTGCACGATCTCACGCAGGTCAACAGAACTGTCTTCTTCAAGGTCGGTTACGCATTCGTGCTTTGAGCTAGACGCGATCGGTGAATCCCAATGCATCTGGCGATCGCGGCTTGCTGGAGGCAGGGCCGTGTGCTTCATGGGCGATGAGCAACAAGTCAGAGCGTCTGGCGGATCGTGTCGTCACCCGACACTTTTCCGAAGGGGCCCGGATCAGACCGGCTTCTTGTTGTCGGCTGGGACGCGGTGGATGCTGACGCGGTTGCGGCCGCTCTTCTTGGATTCGTAAAGCGCTTCGTCGGCGAGGGCCACGAGCTCTTCAGGGCTCTTCGCGCCGCTCTCGAAACCCGAGGCGACGCCGAGGCTGATCGTGACCGGCACGAGGTCTCCGTCGCGTTCGATGCGGCTCGACTCGACCGCCGTGCGCAGCTTTTCCGCGAGGACGGCGCCGTTCTCGGCGGTTGTCGAGGGGCAGAGGACCGTGAACTCCTCGCCGCCGTAACGCGCCGCGTAGTCGACGCGCCGGATCGTGCTCCTGATCCGCGCGGCGACCTCCTTGAGGACGACGTCGCCGAAAGGGTGGCCGTGCGTATCGTTGACCCGCTTGAACCTGTCGATGTCGATCATGATGAGACAGACATCGTGCTTGTATCGCCGGCTGCGTTCGTACTCCATCCGGAGGATCTCGTTGAAGCGCCGCCGATTGGCCACCTGTGTCAGTTCGTCGATCGTCGAGATCAGCTCGAGATGATTCACGAGGCGGTGGAGGTTATCCTGCAGCTCCTTGATGCGCAGCATCGACTTCACGCGCGCCAGCAGCTCCTCATTGTCGAACGGCTTTGTCAGGTAATCGTCGGCGCCCATCTCGAACCCCTTCACCTTGCTGGCGATGTCGCCCTGGTTCGTCAGCAGGATGACGGGGGTGAAGCTCTGTGTCGGGTGCGCCTTGATCTCCTTGCAGAGACTCAGCCCGTCCTTCTTCGGCAAGACGATGTCCATCAGCACCAGATCCGGCTTCTGGGCCAGGAACATGTCCCGCCCCTCTTCACCGTCTTTCGCCGTAATCACGACGTGGCCGCCACCGCGCAACGCGTACTCGACCTTCAGCGCCTGCGTCGCACTGTCCTCTACCAGCAGAATCCTGCCCATGTCACCCTCACGTCACGTCAACGAGGCCATCACAGCTCCAGCCATTTCATCGAGACGCAGCACCTTGTCGACCACACCTTCCTGGATCGCCAGTTGAGGCATGCCGAAGACGACCGAGGAGGACTGGTCCTGCGCGAATGCTTTGCCGCCCATCGCCTTGATGCGAGCGAGCCCTCGCACTCCATCGCTCCCCATGCCCGTCAGCAGCAGCGCCAGCGCCATCGGTCCATACGCCTCGGCCACGCTGCTGAAAAGGTGATTGACTGACGGCCGCGCCCCATCGATTTCAGGCCCCTCTTCCAGCGCGATCTTGCCATCAATCGTCACGCCCGTGTGGAAGCCCTCGGGTGCGATGTAGATACACCCCGGCCTCATCAGCTCCCCATGTTCGGCCAGTTTGAGGGGATTGGTCGCGCTGGATGCGAGCCACTCCACCATGCCGCTCATGAATCCGGGTGTCATGTGCTGCGCAACGACGACCGGAACGGGCACGCGCGCCGGCAGGTGGGAGAAAATGGTCTGCAGCGCCGCCGGACCGCCCGTCGAGGAACCGATGGCGATGAGTCGGATCTTGTAGGACGGCGCAGCCGGAAGCTGGATCGGCCGCTCGGCGCGCCTACTCGCCCTCGCCTCCCTCTTGACCACCTTCACCTGGCTCATCAACCGGATCCTCGTCAGGATCTCGTTCTTGATCGCGCTGAACTCCGAGCCGATTTTGGGCTTGAGGATGATGGCGAGCGCGCCCGCCTGCATCGCGTCGAACGCGAGCCGGTCCGTGCTGCTCTGCGGCGCGCTCGACATCACCACAATCGGCGTCGGGCTCTTCTCCATGATCCGCCGCGTCGCCTCAACCCCATTCAACCCCGGCATCATGATGTCCATCGTGATCACATCCGGCTTCAGCCGCTCGGCCAACAGCACCCCCTCGTTCCCATCCCGCGCAAATCCCACGATCTGAATGTCGGGCTCACCGGAGAGCGCCTCGGTGAGCAGCTGCCGGACCACAAGCGAGTCGTCGACGACGAGCACCCGGATCATGGCCGCACCCGCGGAGGTTGGAGACGCGCGGAACGAGTCCAAAGGGGCGTCACCCCTCTCGGCCAGGAGCATCCATGATCTTTGAGCATTGAACTTTGAACTTTGAACTCTAATCCGTGAGCTGCTCGATGGTCTGCAGCAGCTTGCCCTGGTCAAAGCTGCTCTTGATGATATAGGCATCAGCGCCGGCCTCGATCCCTCGGGTCTTGTCTTCAGGGGAGGCGAGGGATGTGACGAGGATGACGGGGAGCTCCTTGTGCTGGGCGCTCGAGCGGATCTTGAGAGTGAGGTTGAAGCCGTCCATGTGAGGCATTTCGATGTCGGAGAGCACCAGGTCGACGGACTCGGTCTGCAGCACCCCCAACGCCTCCATGCCGTCAGTGGCCAGCAGGACATGGTAGCCCGCGGTTTCGAGAATGTTCTTCTCCAACATGCGCGTGGTGATCGAATCGTCGACGACGAGGATTGTCTTGCCCTCCTTCCGTCGCACCCTCCGTTCCGGCAGGACGGCCCGCGCGGTGATTGGCGCTCCCGGAGTCGCGTTCACCAATTCGCTGACGTTCAGGATCATGACGATCTGGCCGTTGCCGAGAATGCTGGCTCCAGCCACGTTGCGCACCCTCAGGAGCGGCCGACTGAGGTTTTTCAGAATAACCTCCTGCTCGCCCATCAGCCCATCCACCAGGAAAGCGATCCGCTTTTCGGCAGAGCTAACGATCACGGCCGTGAGCCTCTCCTGGGCGCCGCGCTCCGGCTCCGGCAGGCCCATAACCGCCGCCAGCCGGGTGATCTGGATCGGCGTGCCGTCGATCTGGATCGTCTCGATCGATCCCAGCTTGCGGATTTCGTTCTGCGCGATCCTCTTGATCTGCTCGACGCTCGTAATCGGCAGGATGAATGCCTGGCCGCCGACCTTGACGAGCAGCCCCTGGAATGTGGAGACAGTCAGCGGCAGCTGCATCACGAATTTTGTCCCCGACCCCAGCTCGGTCACCACATCGATCGATCCCTGCATTTTCTCGACACCCGCGTGCACGACATCCAAGCCGATCCCCCGGCCTGAGATATCGTCGATGATGGGCGCCGTCGAGAACCCCGGCTTGAAGATGTAGGCAACCATGTCCCGCTGGCTCAATGCATCCGCCTCCTCGGCCTTCAGCAGCCCTTTCTTGACCGCCTTCTGTTTTACAGCCTCGACGTTGATGCCGGCCCCGTCATCTTCGACGGTGATGATGATGGTGTCTCCCTTCTGTCGGGCCGAAAGCAGGATCCGGCCTTGCGGCGGCTTCCCGCGCTGGGCGCGGATCTCGGGCGACTCGATGCCGTGGTCGACGGCGTTGCGGATGAGGTGCATCATCGGATCCTTGAGGGCCTCGATGAGCTTCTTGTCGAGGGCGCAATCGCCGCCCTCGGTCGCCATCACGACCTGCTTCTTTTTCACCTCACAGAGGTCGCGCACCATTCGGTAGAAATTGTCGAAAACCAGGCCGACGGGGAGCATCCTAATTTTCTTGATGTCCTCCTGCAGCTCGCGCGTCAGCATGTGAAGCCGGACCGTGTCGGCAACAAACTCCTTGTTGAAGCGTTTCACCGTTCGTGTGATGGATCGGGACTTTTCATGCGCACCGTCCAGCATCTTCGTGCCGGGACCGCCGTCGGTGCTCGGCCTCATCACCTTCCTCAGCTCGGCGAGGCTTTTTTCCAGATGTGCCGACAAGCCGGCGATCGAGGAGAGCTCATCGTAGAGCTGAACGATCTTGAGCTTGGTGATCAGAAGCTCGCCGGATTGCGCCAGAAGGCTGTCGAGGCTGGAAGTGCTGACGCGGATAGTTTCTTTGGCGAGCAAGGCGTCGTCCAGCCTGCGATCGCGCCTGCGCCTGTCCTCCGCGCCCACCCGGCGGTCATCGCCGGTGCGCGGCGGGACCGGCGGCAGGATGGCGGGCTCGGGGGCGGCCGTTGCGGGAGGTGGAGCGGGGAGAGGAGGGGCGTCTATGGCCGGCGCAGGTATCTGCGGATGCTCCACTGCGGGAGGTACCTTGGGCACTCGCGTCCTCTTGGCCGGCTTGGCATCGTGAGCCGCGCCCTCATGCCTCGCCTTCTCCAGCCTGGCGACCCAGCCCTTCACATCGGCTTCGGGGACGCTCCCGCCACCAATTCTCGCGTCCATGGCTGTCGTGAAGAAGTCCAAGGTCTTGTAAAGGAGCGAGAAGATGGTCTTATCCAGCACCTTTCCCTGCTTGGCATCCGAGAGGAGCGCCTCCATCGCGTGGGCGACCTCTTCCATCTCCTGGATCTCGACGGCCCGCGCGGCACCCTTCAGGCTGTGCGCGTCTCGGAAGATCTGGTCGATGAGCTCGACCGTGTTTCCTCCACCCCGCTCGAGCTCGAGGAGCGACTTGTTCAACGACTCGAGGCGTTCATCCAGCTCGACTTTGAACGTCGCGAGAAGCTGCCTGAGGAAATCCTGATCAGAGGACATTGAAAGTTGTCGGATTCAGATCGCGGTCAGCCGGTCCCGCCTGCACGACGCCGAGGTCGTCGGTCCGCCTGGTGCGATCAGGGTTCCTGTCTTTGAGCATCAGCGGCGTGGGACGGCCATCTTTGCTTTCACCAGTTACAGGCGAGTCCCCTCCCGGTCCAACGCAAAGACGCAAAGACGCAAAGCCACAAGACCGGATTGGAGCTGCTTTGCGGCTTTGCGGCTTTGCGTTAGAGAGGGGCTCGACCGGAGTCGGTATCCCCTCATGGTCACAGCCCAGGCGATCAACCCCTTGAGACTGGCGCATGACATCCTGTCAGATTTTGTATTTTGCTACGAGCTCGTTCATCCAGTTGCATTGTTCCGAGAGGTTTTGGGCGATGTGCACGACCTGTTCTGCCGAATCCTGCATTTCGCTGGCCGCCTGTTTGATTTCGCCCATCGCCACCGAAATCTGGCTCATCCCGATCGTCTGCTCCTTCACCGATGACACGATCTGTTCGGCGGCCGTGGCGGCGGTCGTGATCGTATCGATCAGGTGATGGATGACCTTGCCGGCCTGGTTGACGAGGAGCACTCCGCGGTCGACCTCCTTGCTGCCCTGTTCGGTGACCATGACGGCCGAGTTGGTCGCTTTCTGGATATCGTTCAGGATTGAGCGAACCTGGGCGGTGGCCTGCTTGCTCTGCTCCGCCAGATTCCTCACTTCATTGGCAACAACCGCGAACCCCTTGCCGTGCTCTCCGGCGCGCGCTGCTTCGATTGAGGCGTTCAAAGCGAGCAGGTTGCTCTGCTCGGCGATATCGTTCACCGTGGAGATGATCTCGCCGATCTGCTGGGTCTGTTCCGAGAGCGCCAGGATGTTCTCCGCGATCGACTCAACCTTGTCCTTGATCTGGGACATCCCCTTGATCGACTCCTCGACCGCCTCCTCACCCGTCTTCGAAACTTCGATGACCTTCTTGGTAGAGTCGGCCACGGAGCTCGCGAGGTTGCTGGTGTGCTCGGATGTCAGCCTCACCTCGTCCACTGTCGCCGAGATCTCGTTGATCGAGGAGGCCTGCTCGGTTCCCAGGCTCGATTGCTGGGTCGTCGCTGTGAGGATCTGCGAGATGGCGGAGGTGATGCTGACGGTGGAGTTCTTCACCTGTCCGGTAATTCGTTTGAGGCTTTCGACCATCTGGTTGAGGTGGTGCGCGAAAACCGAGAGCTCGTCGCTGCCGCTCGCCTTGAGTGCAGCCGTGAGATCGCCCTTGCCGATCTTCTCGGTGAACTGAACGAACTCCTCCACCTTCGACTGGAGCAGCTCCTTCGCCTCGCGTTCCTGCTTGATCAGCGTCTCGAGCTGGTCCTTGCCGACCAGCGATTCCATCGATTTCTGGAGGTTGTCGGCGAGGGTGTTGACGCTATTGGCCAGGACCCCCACCTCATCCTTCGACCGCACCTCGATGCGCTTCGTCAGGTCGCCCTGCGCCATCAGGCGCACGATGTGCGCCGCCCGTTCGACCGGCGTGACCAGATTCCGGGCCACGAACCAGGCACCGATGAAGCCGAGCCCCATCAGGACGACGGTCGTGACGATCACTGTGTAGAGGAGACGGCGAACGAGCCGGTCATGAGCGGCAAAACTCAGGACTATCCGGGAAAAACCGTAGATCTTTCCTTCCGACGTGATCGGCAGGAAAACGTCGAGAAACTGCTCTCCCTTGTACACGAAATGGATCGGCTCACCGATCGCAGCCTTGTCATTAAGGTCCGGCTTGCTGACACCGGCCAGCTCATTCCTCCCGCTCTCACTCAATACCTGACCCTTGGGATCCAGGATGCCGATGTAGGCCACATCCTGTTCCACGCCCCCGCCCGTGATCCCCTGGATGGCCGACTGCTGCAGCTCCGGATCATTGTAGATCACCCCTCTCAGCGCAAAGCTGCTGAGGATCCGGACCATCGTCGTTCCCTTGTCATCGAACTCCACGGCCATCGATGCGTGGACCCTTCTGTATGTGATGATGATGGAGAGGACGGAAACGACCAGCAACAGCCCCGTGACCCCGATGATCAGACGCCAGCGTATGCTCACATGTCACCTGCTACGGTTGTACCACAACGACGGCGTCGGTCAGGACCTCGGGCGGCACCTGAATCTCCAAAGCCGCGGCGGCCTTGAGATTGAGGAGGGCCACGACCTTGTTGTCCTGGAGGGTGAGCGCATAGAGAGCTCCCGCCTCAACGGCCTCGCGGCTGTCGCCGACAACTGGAATCTTTTTCACCATGCACTCCTGAATGATGAACTTGCGGTTCGCGGCTGAGGTGACCACGGCATCCGGCAGCAGCATGATCGCCTCGACCTTCAGCTTCTCCAGCAGATTCCGAAGCGCCTTTCCCACGTCCCCCTCAGACTTGACGTTCTCGGTGCGCGGCCAGACCTGATAGCTCATCGCCGCCTGCTCGATCTCCTGGATCTGATCCTTCAAGACGTCTTTGTTTCCGAGGATCCCGATGGCCGTCTTCGTCTTGAACATCAGCTTGAAGAAAAAGACCTGCTGACGCTTGGACACGGCCGTGCCTTGGGCCGAGAGGGTCGTAGCGCCGAACATCAAAACAAGTGCGGCAATCCCAAATCGTCTGGCCATGCGCCCTCCTTTTTTCATCATCACACGTCCTCCACTAGCATTTTCCGGTCCGACAGCAGTTCGTCCAGGTTCAGAACCGCCACGGCGTCGGCCGTGCTGCCAGAGATATAGTCACTCTTCACATTAGGTAGATTCAACTTCAGACTGTGGATCTCGCCAGGATGATAATGCGCGATCCCCAGAACCTCGTCAACTAGCAGCCCCACGCGGTTACCGAGGTCGCCCACGATGAGGATACTCCGACCCGTCTGCCCCTTCTCATCTCCCCGTATCCCAAAAAAGACTGCGAGGTCCACGACTGTGAAGATCTGGCCGCGTACGTTGATCACTCCCATGATAAACGCCGGAGTCGCGGGGACGTTCGCGAATGAGCCGAGCGGCTGGATTTCGACGACCTTCACGAGCGGAATCGCATACCGCTGATCGCCGAGCCGGCACAGAAGAAGGACAACGGACTTGTCGAGCGTCTCTCGCTCGGCCGTGCGCGCCAGGGCGCGCGCCCGCGCGCGCAGGATCTCATCGGTTTTCTGCCGACTGTAGGCTTCGTCCCCCTTCAAGATGGCCTCGGTCCCGGCCAGCTTGCTTCTTATGGTCTCGAATTTGGACACCTGTCTACGACTCCCGCTTTCCGGTGATTCTAAATGGGTCATGGCTCTGAGTGCAAAGAGAATCGTCACTACTCAGGGGGTGGGCACCAAGGAGCAGTCGTTTCACCGAAGAGACGGGTGAAATCGAATCATTGAGCCATTGCTTCATTAATCACTTCCGCAGTGACGGCATTGTCCAGTTCCGGTCAATGAACCAATCGTCAATCCCTTCACTTGATTCCACCCTTGGAGCTCCGTGCTCTCCGTGCCTCCGTGGTGAGTAGTTCCAGAGAAACAATATCCCCCGGGTCCATCGCCTGCAGGGGGGCGCGGTCCACCCTCGTGCCTCTGAGCTCACAATTGCCACTGTCTCTCCCGTCCCTCAACCCCAACGCGGCGGAGCCGCGCGTGAGAGCGTCCGGCCCGCTTCTCGGGCCTGGAGCGTGGAGCGTGAGAGCGTTCTTCCGAGGCACTCTGATCGTCCGAGGCGACCGCTCCGTTCCTGCATTCCTCCCCTCCTGCTTTCCTGAGAGGAGTTCGGAAGATCTAGCCGCCTCACATTTTTTGCCATTTCGTGTCAACACGCAACTTGTAAGACATTAAACCTTAGACTTCAAACCTTAAACTCTCTCATTTCAACAGCGCCATCACGGCGTCTCTCATGCGCCCCACCGGCACCCCTTCGCCCCCGCCGACCGTGGTTTCGTCGGGCAGATTCTCGATCAGTTTGAGAACGCTTCGGTAGTATTTGCCGGCCTTCGAAGCGTCTCCTCGCCGCCTGTAGAGACAGGCCATCTGGTAGTTGGCGAGCACCGAGTCGGGATCGAGAAAGACCCCTTTCCGGGCGTGTTGGAAAGCCTCCTCCCACTGGTCCGTCGCTTCGCAGATGACCGAGAGCAGCCTGTAGGCATCGACATTCAGCCGGTCCTGCTCGAGCAGTCGATCGACCCAGAGTCGTGAATCGGCGTATTTGCCACGCCCGGCGTAGATTTCCGCGACGAGCAGATAGACGGTCGCATCAGGGTGGTCGCGCTCGGCGAGAGGAAGGAGGATAGCCAAGGCGTCGTCGTGGCGGCCGCTGGCGACGAGGGCGCGAGCGGACTGCAGTGGGTCCTCCGGCTTCGGCGGCGGGGCTTTCGACGCGTGCGCCGGGATGCGAGCGGACGCATGTTCACGATGAGTCCGTTTCGCCAGCTCAACCCGCGTGTAGCAGATCATCCCCGACTCATTGACGAGCTGAAACTGGGAGCTCATCAGGCGAGTCGGCTCGGAGTGGCCCAGAAGAAGGAGGCCCCCCGGGGTCAGCGTGCTGTAAAGCCGATTACTGATCTGTCGGATCCTGTCGTCGTCGAAGTAGATGAGAACGTTGCGGCAGAGGATGAGGTCCATGTCGTGGATCCCACGGGAGATCGACGGGTATTCGTCAGAGACGAGATTCAGAGGAGCGAAGGTCACGACGTCCCGCACCTCCTTCCTCACCTGCAGCTTCTCGGCCACCGGCTGAAAATACCTCCTGACCACATCGTCAGGCGTGGAACGAAAGGACCATTTTCCGTAGATGCCCAGTCGAGCGACCTGGAGCGAGGCCCCGTTGATGTCGGTTGCGAGGAGAAAGATGCGCCAGAGGTGCATGTCGGGTACGGATTCGAGCAGCGTGATCGCGAGAGTGTAGGGCTCCTCTCCTGTCGAGCATCCGGCGGACCAGATACGGACCTGGTTGTTGCCCTGCTCCCTCTTCCTCCGAAGCATTTCCGGCAGAAACCGCTCGCGGATCAGTCTCCATTGCTCCTTGTATCGGAAGAAATAGGTCTCCCCGATAGTGACGGCGTTGATGAGATTCTCGTCAAGGAATGGGTCGCGTTTGTCCGAGGAAAGGGCGTCATAATAGCGTCTCAGATTCTCGAATCCGGCATCTTTTCCCTTCCGGATCACGATTCGCATGAGATCGTTCTCCTTCGTATCGGGAAACGAAATGCCGGTGCGACGATGGATGAGATCCCGGAATCTCCGGGAGTCTTCCTCGGTGTAGGAGCGGCCTTTCATGTGCCGGAGTCGGCGTCCGTCTTGGACTTGGCCCGACTGGCCTTCGTGGCACTTGCACTCGTGCCACCACCGCTGCTCGCGGCGGAAGCGACGGTGCCGCTTACGGAGGCCACTTCCTTCGCCAGGTGAAGCTCGCGTGGCGAGAACAGTTTCTCAAGCTCGATACAGAAGATGATACGATCCTTCAGCTTGATCAGACCGTTGACGAAAGTGAGCTCCTGATCAAACTCGCGCGGAGTCTCGACCTGCCCTGCCTCGAACTCCTCAACCCGCGACACCGTATCCACGACAAAACCCACATGGTGAGATTCCACCACCACGATCAGTATCCGGTGGTGGATCCCATAGGGGACGTCGGGAATGCCGAGCCGGCTGCGGATATTGAGGATCGGCAGAATATTGCCGCGCAAGTTGATGACTCCCTCGATGTGATCGTGTTTGGCCGGGGTGGGCGTGAGCGCCACCATCCATATGACCTCGACCACGTTCGTCAGAGGCAGCGCATAGCCCTGTCCCCCAATCTCGAACACGATGTACTTCGATAGCTGGGGCTGCTGTTCGACAACTTCCTTTTGCGTGGCATTCATCGCTTGTGCTCGTGGGACAATGCTATCAATAACTTTGATGATAGCCAGCGGCGGCGAGCGTGTCAACGAAGCGATCAGGGGCGGTGATCCCGCCTAACGCGGCCGAGCCGCAACCTGCATTGGTTGCGTCTCCGCCGCGCATGAGAGCGTGGAGAGTGAGAGCGTTCTTCCGAGCCACCTCGATCGGCCGAGACGACCGCTCCGTTCCTGCATTCCTCCCCTCCTGCTTTCCTGAGAGGAGTTGGGAAGATCTAGCCGCCTGAAATTTCTTGCCGTTTCGTTTCCACACGCAACTTGTAAGGCACTAACATCCGGAATGTAATCCCGCCCGAGGTGAAAATCGTCTATTGTGAGTGGAGGATGCGGAGGGTGGAGAAGGCGATTACCAGGATGGCGGAAGGTATCGGGCTCGAGCGTCCTCGCGGTCTCAGTGCCGAGGATTTCGAGCGGTTGGTGCCGGAACACCAGCGTCGGATCCATCGCGTCCTGATGTCGGTCACCCGGGACACCGATCTGGCCGAGACGCTGACGCAGGAGTGCTTCATCCGAGCATACAGGTGCCGTGAGAGGTACAGAGGTGAGGCGAGTGTCGAGACGTGGCTTCTGCGTATCGCGGTCAATCTGGCGATCGATCATCGAAAGAGCGCGAGGCACACATTCTGGGAGCGCATGAGAGTCTGGCGGCGGGGTCAGGAGGGGGGCGTATCGGCGCGGGACGAGGCGGACCCGGGCACGAGCGTGGAAGAGACGCTGGTGACGCGGGAGAGTGCTCGGGAGGTCTGGGAGGCGGCCGGTGGATTGCCAACCCGGCAGCGGATTGTTTTCTCTCTCCGGTTCGGAGAGGAGATGTCTCTCGAGGAGATCGCCGAAACGGCGCAGATGGAGGTGGGCACTGTCAAGGCTCATCTCTACAGAGCCATCGGCGCGCTGAGGAAGAGACTAGGGGAGAGGCGGCCATGAACGAGAATCATCTCACGGACGACGAGCTTGCCGGCGTAGTGGTCGGAGCGCCAAGCCGGCGTGCGAGCGATCACCTGGCGTCGTGTGAATCGTGCCGGACCGAAGAATCGCGGATGCGATCTGAGCTGAAAGGGTTCAGCGAGGAGTACGCGCGGCAGGGAGAGCGCCCGGAGGTTTTCTGGGCGAAGCAGCGCGCTGCAGTCCACGCGCGGATCGAGAGGCGACGCACGGTGCTGTGGCGCCTCACGTGGAGCACGGCGGCTGCGGCGACGATCATGCTCGGCTATCTCCACTTCCGATCTCCGGCTTCGCAGCCTGCACCGGTCGTGCAGGACGCGGACCAGGCGCTTTTGCTCGACGTCGAACGCTCGCTCCGGCGTCCCGTTCCCGCGGCACTCGAGCCGGCGATGATCCTCGCCGCGGAAATCGACCGGATGGCCTCAATCGAACAAGTGAATGAAAAAGGAGAAACCCAATGATGATGAAGACTGCCGTATTGTTCCTGACGCTGTTCTCGGCACCGCTGCTCGCACAGACCCCCCGTCCAACGCCGCCTGCTCCGGCGGCGCCGCCGGCGCAACCTGCGCCCCCGCTGGCTCCGCCTCCCGATCTGGGGAAATGGTGGAAGAGCTCGGAGATCGCCAGCAGCCTCAAGCTGAGCCAGCAGCAGATTACAGAGATCGAGCAGACGTTTCAGGAGACGAGGCTGAAGCTGATCGACCTCAGAGCCGATGTCGCGCGCCAGGAGGCGCTTTTGGAGCCGCTGATCGAAGCCGATCAGCTCGACGAAGCCAAGATCAGCGCGCAGATAGACACCGTCCTGGCCGCGCGCGGCAAGCTCGAAAAGACCAACGTGATGATGATGCTCGCCTTCCGGAAGGTGCTCACAACCGAGCAGTGGAAGAAGCTGGAGGAGTTCAAGGAGCGTGGGCCAAGGACTCCCGCCACGGCGCCCCGCCCACCGCAGCCACCCCGCCCGCCCGAGGAAGCACCGCACCTTTGAGTTCAAAGTTCCAAGTTCCAAGTTCAAAGTTCAAAGTTCAACGGACCTGGGCAGGATGGTTGAACTTTGAACTTTAAACTTTAAACTCGGTAGGGCATGTCGACATCACCGCCTGCGATGCAGCTCCCTCGCGCCCTCGGCCTGCGCGACCTTGTCTTGCTCGGCGTTGCGGCGATTCTGAACCTGAGCCTGGTCCCGCCGGGGGCCGGACACGGCCGCCTCTCGCTGCTGCTCTGGACCCTGGCGTTTCTTGTTTTCTTCCTGCCCGAGGCCATAGCGGTTCTCGCTTTTGCGAAGCGCTACCCGGGCGAAGGCGGAATATACCTCTGGACCGAACGGCAATTCGGAGCGCGCCACGGATTTGTCTCTGGATGGTGCTACTGGACGAACAACCTCTTCTACGTCCCGATGCAGCTCGTCTACATAGCCGGAGCGGCGGCCTATGTCAGCCACGGATCGGCCGAGCGTCTCGTCGATGACAGGGTCTTCATCTTTTCGATCGCCTTCGGCTGGCTCGTGCTGATCACTCTTCTGAACGTCCGCGGGCTCGCGGCCGGCAAGTGGCTGCAGAACGCCGGGGCCTTGGGCGCGGTGGGTACGGTCGCTCTTTTGCTGATCGCCGCCGGATACGCACTCAGCAGCGGGACGGCCGTTTCGCAGCCGGTCGCGGCAAATGTCGGATGGGGCACACTCTCCAGCTTCAGCGTGATGTGCTTCGCCTTCATCGGGATCGAGCTGGCATCGACGATGGGCGACGAGATCCGATCGCCCGACCGGAACATCCCACGCGCGGTGATCTGGACCGGTGCCGCAACGCTCGTGGCGTATCTGGCCGCCACGGCCGCCGTGCAGATGCTCGTGCCAAGCGACGAGATCGGCGCCATCGAGGGTGTGATGCAAGCGGTCAGGAGCGGCGCGGGGCGCGCGGGTGTCGAGTGGCTCGTCGCACCGATCGCCATTCTGATGGCACTCTCGATCGGCGGCACGGCCTCAGCCTGGTTTGCTGGATCGGCACGCATCCCATTCGTGGCCGGCCTCGAGCGGGCGCTGCCGCCGGGGCTCGGCCGTGTCCATCCGCGGTGGCACTCACCCTACGTCGCGCTCCTCTTCAGCGGAATCCTGTCCGCGGCATTCCTCGCTCTCAGCTTCGCCGGCTCGACCGTGGCCGAAGCCTACCAGGTCCTGCTGAAGGCAGGCCTCGTCATCCAGCTCGTGCCCTTCATCTACCTGTTTGCGGGGCTCACGAGATTGGAAGGCGCCGGTCGAACAGCGCGCGTGGCGGGAGTGGTCGGCGCCGCCGCGAGCGCGCTCGGGATCGTCTCAGCCTTCATCCCGACTGCTGATGTGACGAACGTCTGGATCTTCGAGTTGAAGATGGTTGTCGGAAGTCTCGCGCCGATCGCCATCGGCCTATGGCTGTACGCACGTCCCACGCGGGCGGCCAGAGGCCGCTCGTAGGCGCACGCCGCAACGAAAGTTCAAAGTTCAAAGTTCAACGATTCTGGCCAAAGCCGTTGAACTTTGAACTTCGAACTTTGAGATCGGACCGCGTGGTTGACGGCCCGCGCGCGTCCGTGATAAAAAGTGCGCTTGGTCGAGGGGGCCGTTAGCTCAATTGGCAGAGCAACTGACTCTTAATCAGTAGGTTGTAGGTTCGATTCCTACACGGCTCACCATTAAAACCATTATCGAAAGAGCATTCATATGACACAACGCATTCACAATTTCGGCGCCGGACCGGCGGTGATGCCGCTTTCCGTTCTCGAAGAGCTCAGGGACAACACGATCGTGCTGGGCACGACCGGCATGTCGATCCTGGAGATCAGCCACAGATCGAAGGCGTTTGACGCCATCATCAAGTCGGCCGAAGCACGCCTGCGACGGCTGCTGGACATACCTGGGGACTACGCCGTCCTCTTCATGCAGGGCGGCGCATCGACCCAGTTCAGCATGGTGGCGATGAACCTCATGACCGGCTCCAAGAAGGCCGATTACATCGTCACCGGGCACTGGGCCGAGGCGGCAGTGAAGGAGGCGAAGAAGGTCGGGACCGTGAACGAAACCGGCTCGACGAAGGCTGAAAACTTCGCCAGGCTTCCGCGGGCCGACGAGCTCAAGTTCGATCCCGCAGCCGATTACGCGCACTTCACATCGAACAATACGATCGAAGGCTCTGAGTGGCTCCGGCCGGAACCGGAGGTAGGCTCCGTCCCGCTCATCTGCGACGCCTCATCCGACTTCATGTCGAGGCCGATCCCGGTTGCCAAGTACGGCGCGATTTACGCGGGTGCGCAGAAGAACGCCGGTCCGGCCGGTGTCACGATCGTGATTATCCGGAAAGACCTGCTGAGCCGATCCAGCAAGAGCCTCCCGACGATGCTGAACTACGCGATCCAGGCCGAGAAGGAATCCCTCTACAACACCCCGCCCTGCTACGCGATCTACGCGGTCGATCTGGTCTGCAAATGGCTCGAATCCATCGGCGGTCTTTCGGCGATCGAGAAGATGAACGCCGAGAAGGCCGGCCTGCTCTGCCAGGCCATCGACGCCTCAGGCGGGTTCTACCGGACACCGGTGGCAGCCGACAGCCGCTCACGGATGAACGTCGTCTGGCGCCTGCCCAACGAGGAGATCGAAAACAGGTTCATCAAGGAAGCTCAGGCCGCAGGGCTAGACGGACTCAAGGGGCACAGGTCCGTCGGAGGCTGTCGAGCATCGCTCTACAATGCCCTGCCGAAAGCATCCGTCGAGGCGCTTGTGGATTTCATGGCACGGTTCCAGAAGAGCAACGGTTAATTCGCGATCAGCCATTAGCCTTTAGCCGTTAGCCATTAGCTGCCAAGCGCGGCGTGGACGCGGCGCATCAGGTCGACGTGTGCTCGCTTTGGGCAGCGGAAGGCTGCGAGAGACCGCCGCCTGAGGAGCTGCCCCCGGGTGCACCCTGTTCCGTGTTGGTCCTAGTCCCTAGTCCCTAGCCCCTAGCCCCTTCTCCCCATTCGAGACCGAACCAAGCGAAGTCTGTATTCTGCTTCCCGTCTCATGTATCCTAACTGGATGAATAGGCGTCCGTTGTTTCTGATATTCCTGATTGTCTTCATCGATCTGATGGGCTTCGGGATTGTGATCCCGATCTTGCCGCTCTATGGCGAGCGGTATCAGCCGTCGCCCGCCACTTTCGGTCTGCTTGTCATGACGTTTTCGCTGATGCAGTTCATCTTCTCTCCGATCCTGGGACGTCTTTCTGACAGGTTCGGCCGCAGGCCGATTCTTCTAATATCGCTGGCCGGCACCGTCGTCGGGTACATCCTCTTCGCCTACCAGCGATCGCTGGCGGTGCTTTTCCTGGCGCGCATCGTGGACGGGATCTCCGGTGGCAACATCTCGACGGCGCAGGCTGTGATCGCCGACATCACGAAACCTGAGGAACGTGCGAAGGGGATGGGGCTCGTCGGCGCCGCGTTCGGGCTCGGCTTCATCTTCGGCCCTGCCATCGGCGGTCGCGCGCTGGCATTTGGCGATTCAGGGCCGGGTCTCTTCGCAGCGGGCCTCTCGGCCATCGCCTTTCTACTCACGGCCGTGGCCCTGCCCGAGACCTGGCCGCCGGAAAAACGAGGCACGGCGAATCACGGCCACCAGCCGATGTTTTCGATCAGACGCCTGATCGATGCTCTGCACCATCCACAGATTGGCATCCTCCTGGTCATCTTCTTCCTGACAACCTTCGCGTTCGCAAACTTTGAAGGGACGTTTTCGCTGTTTCTCGAAAAGAGGCTTTCGTATGGGCCAGCGGAGGTGGCGAATCTCTTTGTTTACATCGGCATCCTCGCGGCCCTCATTCAGGGAGTGCTCGTCGGCCGGATCGTCAAGCGATTCGGTGAACGGTCGTTGATTGTGAGCGGGCTCATTCTTCTGATCCCGGGGTTCCTCGGGTTGATTGCAATCTCCTCAGGCCGGCAGCTCATGGCCCTGCTGCCGGCTCTCGCCCTGGGAACCGGTCTCGTGAATCCCTCGCTCTCTTCCCTGGTCTCGCGGCTTTCGGCCGAGCATGAGCAAGGCGGGATCCTCGGCGTGTACCAGTCGATGGCGTCGCTGGGGCGGATCGCAGGACCGTTCTGGGGGGTGTATTCACTGGAGAGCCACGGAATCGCTTTTCCATACATGACTGCGGCCCTCGTCACGGCGCTCGCCGCCTGCATGGCCCTTGCCGTGCTGTTCCGATGGCACTCCGCCGGGCGTCCCGCGGACGTCCCTGCGGCTGGGGATGGGGAGTCGAGATGAGCGATCCACGCTGTCCGGATTACACGGTGGTTGTCCCCGTGGAAGTGATGTTCCGCGACATCGACGCGATGGGACATCTCAATAACGCCGTCTATCTCTCCTACCTCGAGTGGGCTCGGACGAAGTACTGGCTCGGGCTCCAGAAGTCCACCGACTTCTGGAAGATCGGGTTTGTGGTCGCACGGGCCGAGATCGACTATCTCTCGCCGGCACAGATTTGCGAAACACTGCTGATCGGAATTCGCACCGAGGAGATCGGGAGGAAATCGTTCACATTCGGATATCGCGTGGTGGCCGTTGGCGAGGGAGATGGCGTGCGACCGGTCGCTCAAGCCAGGACCGTCCAGGTTCTCTTCGATTGGAACAGTCGCCGTTCCGTGCCGATCGACACGGACTTGAGGGCGCGCATCGAGGAATTCGAAGGCCGCCAGATTTCACGTCCGCCGCGCCGGTAGTTTCAGGCGAGGCCGGCGAGCTCCTTGGCGCTCGCGAAGATCTTCTCAAACATCGGACGCGTCAGGCGACCGGTGAATGTGTTCTGCTGGCTGGGGTGGTAGGAGCAAACGATGTGGCGCCGATCGGGGAGCGGGATTCGGAGGCCATGCGCGAAGGGCGGGAAACGGAGATCGGAGTGTCTTTCGCGGAGGATTTTCTTCAGGGCGTCGAAGGCGAGCGATCCCAGCGCGACGTAGACGCGAGCCTGACCGAGCAACTCGAATTCGCGCCTCAGAAACGGCCGGCAATTCGAGAGCTCCTCCGGAGTCGGCTTGTTCCCCGGAGGGGCGCAGCGCACTGCAGCCGTGATGAACGTATGGAAGAGGATCATCCCGTCATCGCGTGAAGTCGATTCCTCCTGACTGGCCAGACCGGCGCGGTAGAGCGCCGCATAGAGCCAATCGCCGCTTCGGTCGCCGGTGAAGAACCGGCCGGTACGATTGCCGCCGTTGGCAGCCGGAGCGAGCCCGACGATGACGATGCGGGCGGCGGGGTCGCCGAAGCCCGATAGTGGGCGCACCCAGTAGGTCTGACCGCGGTACCGTTTCGGGGGGTCAGCCGCGACGGCGCGGCAGTGAGCAGTGAGGCGCGGGCAGTTGCGGCATCGAACGATCCGATTGCCCAGGCTCTCAAGCTCACGCATCGACGGGCGAGAGGCGGTCGAGGATTCGTTCGATCGTGAGCGGGGCACATCCCTCGAGGCGGTTGTTGATATACGCGTGGAGTTTCCGTCCCGCCTCGCGGCACGCCTTCGCCACCTCGACGATCGTATCGACGCCATCGGGGTACTCGATGACGATGTGATCGAAGGGTTCGGCGCGCTCGAGCGATTTCTTGTAGCTGAGGCGCGGCGGTGTCAGGGCGCGGATCACCGAGTGTGGCGCCGTGAATACCGGATAGGTCGCCATCTGTTCGCGCATCGGCGGCGACGTCTGCTGGCTGTTGATCACGTGCGCGACGGCCTGTCGGCGCAGTGCCTGGAAGTACTCCGCGGTAAGGAAATTCTTGCGCCGCACCTCGACGGCGTACTGGTACCCTTTCGGCACCTTTGCAAAGAAAGTGTCGAGTGCCGCCACGAAGTCGACCGGGGACATCGCCATGGTCTTCTCGCCGAACTCAAAAATGATCGGTCCCAGCTTCTCCTTCAGCTCGAGCGCGGGCGTCAGAAACTTTCCTGCGAAAACCTCCGGTTCAAGGAATTCCATGTTTACTTTGCCGGCGTTCTCACCCTTGAACCAGGCCGGATACCGATCGATGAGCAACGACCGCGTCACCTTCAAGCCGAAGATGAACCCCGGCGGCGTGGCGTGATACAGCGAACGGAACATGCCGACGTTGTAAAATCGGTAAAAGGTGAAGTCCGCGCAAACGGTAGGAAAGACAGCCGCGTACTGTTTCAGATACGTCTCGTCTCCCCCGCCTCCTGCGTCATACACCAGCCCACGCCACCCGTCGTACTTCCACGACGAGCTCCCGAAATAGATCCCCTCAGCGGCAAGCTCGCCCAGTCGAGGACCGCATCGTTCCGCGTACCCGGGTTTCTGCATCTCCCCCAGCCACCCCGCGTCCCAACTTTGAACTTTGAACTTTGAACTTTGAACTTGGAACTTGGAACTAGGAACTTTGAACTCCTATCCCGGCGGGTTCGGATCCAGCAACTCTCTCTTCGCCTGCACGTCCTTGAACTGCTCCGCCTCGGGCAGCGCCGCCTTCTTCTGCGAGATATTGGGCCACTTGGTGGAGAAGTCGGCGTTGAGCGCCTTGTACTCGGCCCATTTCGCCGGCAGATCATCCTCCGGGAAGATCGCCTTCGTCGGGCAGACTGGCTCGCACGCGCCGCAGTCGATGCACTCTCCCGGATGGATCGCGAGGAAATTCGCGCCCTCGTAAAAACAATTGACCGGACACACCTCGACACAGTCCGTATATTTACACTTGATGCAAGGCTCAGCCACGATGTACGCCATATTCCTGACTCCTCATGCTAGGTCGCTGATTTCGAATTCACTCGTCATAGCCTGACAACGCCCAGAGGCCAGAATTTTGACGGTCGGTCCTAGAAAAGTCAATGACCGCGTGGCGTTTCGAAACAACGGAACGATTGAGATCGTAGTAATCTTTCGTGTGGGCATGGGTGTGTGCCTGGAGAACCTGATCTCTATCTCTCGACAGCCCGATTTGAGTCCCGCAACCACGAAAGGAAGTCGCATGCATTTTGATGCCTGGATACCGGCAAGTTTGCTGGTTTGGGTCGTCGGCGTACAGATGGTCACGGCCGCCGAAACGACAGTACCTCCGGATCGCATCCGCGAAAACACGCCGGTTGTGTTCGCTCTCACGAATGCACGCATCGTCATCTCCCCCGGAAAGGTCATCGGCAAGGGAACCCTTGTCCTCCGCGACGGCATCATCGTCGCTGCGGGAGCCGGAGTCGCGGTCCCCAAGGATGCGACGGTGAGGGACCTAGCCGGCCGGACGCTCTACGCGGGCCTCATTGACGCCTACAGCGAGGTCGCGAGCGCCGAACCGGACAAGGCCAAGGACGCCGGGCGAGGGGCGGCTCGCCCCGCGACGAGTGGAACACCGGAGAGTCCCGGAGGGGCCGAATACTGGAGCAATCAGGTGACACCACAGCTCAGGGTCGATCGCACCTTCGCGCCTGACCACGAGCAGAACAAACAGCTCCGGGACCAGGGCATCACTGCACGCCTCCTCGCGCCATCGACCGGAGTCGTGAAGGGTACGAGCACGCTCGTGAACACGGGCGATGGCCGTGCGGGATCGGCGATCCTGAGGGATCGAGTGGCCCTTCACGCAAAGTTCCATGTCCGGTTCTCATGGAGTGAGGAACGCGCATATCCGACGTCGCCGATGGGCGCCTTTACCCTCTTCCGCCAGGCGTTCTATGACGCAGACTGGTACAAGAAGGCGTGGGAGACGTATCGCAGGAATCCCGGTCTGGCGCGCCCCGAGCGCAATGAGGCTCTGGAGATGCTCCAGGGCTATGCGGGGGGTGGGACGCCCGTGATCATCGACACCCCGGATGAATTGTATTTTCTCCGCGCGGATCAGGCGGGCCGGGAGCTGGGCCTGAATGTGATCGTTCGCGGATCGGGGCGCGAGTACCGCCGGCTGGATGCGGTGAAGGCGTCGGGGAGGGCGGTGATCTTGCCTGTCGTGGTGCCCGACACGCCGAAGGTGAAGACGCCCGAAGAGGGCATGACAGTCGACCTCGCCGAGCTGCTCCACTGGGACCTCTTCCCCGAAAACGCCGGAATGCTCGACAAGGCCGGCGTGCGTATTGCATTCAGTGGGTCTGGATTGAAGAGCGGGACAACTTTGCTGGATTCAGTCCGCAAGTTTGTTGATCGCGGGCTCGGCGCCGACGCGGCGCTGCGCGCGCTGACAGTGACACCGGCCGCGCTCTTCGGCGTGGCCGATCGCCTGGGCACGCTCGAGCCCGGCAAGATCGCGAATCTGATCGTGGCAGACGGAGATCTCTTCAACAAGAAGACCAAGGTACTCGAGACATGGATCGACGGTGAACGATACGAGACCAAGGCCTACTACGGAGAGGATCTTCGAGGGACATGGGAGGCCACAATCGACGGGCCGCGACCGGAGGCGTTGACGGTGGTCTTGAAGGGTGAGCCGACGAAGCTTTCAGGGAAAGTGGGCCGCGACGAGAAGGAGGTCGATCTGAGCACGGTCGCCCTGGATCGGGCACAGCTCGGGCTCTCCTTCAAGGGCGACGATCTGGGAATGGCCGGGGTGGTGAGGATGAGCGCGACGCTCAGTGGAGGCGCCATGCTCGGGACCGGTGTCGCTGCCGACGGCCGGACGTTCGACTGGACAGCGACGCGCACGGCACCGTTTGTGCCCGAGCCGGAGAAGACGCCGCCCGAGCCGCCGTCGAAGTCGCTCTACGCGGCCAACTTCCCGCTCGGTGCTCACGGCGTCGCGTCGCTGCCGGTTCAGCCCACGGCAGTGCTCTTCAGGAATGCGACGGTGTGGACGAGCGGCCCGCAGGGGGTGATCGAGAGGGGGTCGGTGCTGGTGCAGCGCGGGAAGATAGTGGCGGTCGGCCGTGAGCTCGCCGCCCCCGCCGATGCTCTCGTCGTCGATGCAAGCGGCATGCACATCACTCCTGGGCTCATCGACTGCCACTCTCACACGGCATCCGACGGCGGGATCAACGAGGTGGGGCAGGCGATCACGGCCGAAGTGCGCATCGGAGACTTCGTGGACTGCAACGACATCAGCATCTACCGGGAGCTGGCCGGCGGGCTCACCACGGCCAACGTACTTCACGGCTCGGCCAATCCGATCGGCGGGCAGAATCAGGTGATCAAGTTGAGGTGGGGGGCGTTGCCCGAGCAGATGAAGTTCGAAGGGGCGCCGCCGGGAATCAAGTTCGCTCTCGGCGAGAACGTGAAGCAGAGCAACTGGGATCGGAGGTCAGGCCGCTATCCACAGACGAGGATGGGCGTTGAGCAGCTCATCAGAGACGAATTCAAGGCGGCACTCGACTACCGAAAGCGCTGGACCGACTGGCGTGCCAGGGGCAAGGGTATGCCGCCGCGCGTGGATCTCGAGCTCGAGACGATTGCCGAGATCCTCGAGGGAAAGCGCCTGGTGCACTGCCACTCGTACCGGCAGGACGAAATCCTCGCGCTGCTGCGGACCTTCGAGTCATTCAAGGTGCAGCTCGCGACCCTGCAGCACATCCTCGAAGGATACAAGGTCGCCGACGCCATAGCGAAGCATGGGGCCGGAGCCTCGTGTTTCTCCGATTGGTGGGCATACAAGCTCGAGGTCTATGACGCGATCCCGTACAACGGCGCGCTGATGCACGATGTGGGTGTGGTAGCCTCGTTCAACTCGGACTCGGATGAGCTGGCACGGCGGTTGAACACGGAGGCGGCGAAGGCGGTTAAGTACGGGGGGCTTTCGGAAGAGGAGGCGCTCAAGTTCGTGACGCTCAATCCTGCGAAGCAGCTTCGCATCGACGCGCGCGTGGGCTCGATCGAAGCGGGCAAGGACGCCGATCTGGCGATCTGGAACGGCCCGCCGCTCTCGACATCCAGCCGTTGCGAAGAGACCTGGATCGATGGGCGAAAGTATTTCGACCGGGAAGATGATGCGAAGCAACGCGTGGAGGCCGAGAAGATGAGAGCCGCCCTGATCCAGAAGATCCTCAAGGAAGGGGGATCGGACGAGAAGAAAGACAAGGGCGATGGCAAGCCTGACGAGCATCCGAGGCCGCCGCGCACGGACATTTACTGCGAGCGCCATGACGGGATCGAGGGAGGGTACTGAGATGAGACGCGTGACATCAGGAGCGCTTTTCGCGGTGACGTTGGCTGGATCAGCCCTGGCATCCACTCAGATCCCAGCGAAACCACAGGATCACCCGATCGCTCTCGTGGGCGGAACCGTGCATCCGGTCAGCGGACAGGAGATCGCGGGCGGCGTGGTGGTCTTCGACGGCGGGAAGATCGTTGCGATCGGGAAGGATGTGAATATTCCCGGAGGGGCCGAGCGGATCGACGTCACGGGGAAACAGGTCTACCCGAGCTTGATCGACGCGAACACGACGATCGGCCTGATCGAGGTCGGTGCGGCTCGCGCAACGAACGACATGGCCGAAAGCGGGCAGATCAACCCGAATGTGAAGGCACAGGTGGCGGTCAATGCGGATAGCGAGCTTTTCCCGGTGGCGCGTTCCAACGGTGTGACCCTCGCGCTCGCGGTGCCGCAGGGCGGCCTCATTTCAGGTCAGTCGGCCCTAATCCAGATGGACGGGTGGACCTGGGAGGAGATGACCCTGAGATCACCCGTCGCGATGCACATCAATTGGCCGGACATGGTGCCGGTAAAGGCATGGTGGATGCGCGAAACGGAAGAGAAACAGATCGAGACGCGCGACCGGAACCTCGACCTGATCCGGCAAGCGTTCGATGAAGCGCGCGCGTATCAGACGGCCAGGACGGCCGCGGGGATCGCCGGCGTCCCCTTCCACGGATACGACTCGCGATGGGAGGCGATGATCCCGGTCCTCGACGGGAAGATCCCGATCATCGTGAACGCCGATGAGATCCGGCAGATCGAGGCGGCCGTGGCCTTCGCCGTGAGCGAGAAGGTCAGGCTGGTCATCTGTGGAGGCTACGACGCCCCTTCGTGTGCCGGCTTGCTGAAGAAGCACAATGTCGCCGTGATCGTGGATGGGACACATCGGGTGCCGAGACGCGATGACGATGCGTACGATGCGGCGTACACTGTGGCCGAAAGGCTCCGTCTGGCGGGAGTCCCGTTCTGTATCGCGGGTGGAGGCGAATCGGCCAACGTGCGCAACCTTGCCTATCAGGCGGCAATGGCGGTGGCATTCGGTCTGCCGAAAGAGGAGGCGCTCACAGCCATCACGCTCCACCCGGCGAGGATACTCGGCATCGACGACCGCGTCGGCTCCCTCGACACGGGCAAGGACGCAACAATCATCGTCACAACCGGCGATCCGCTCGAGATCCCGTCCCGCGTCGAGATGGAGTTTATCCAGGGGCGAAGGATTGACCTCTCAGACAAGCAGAAGCTGCTCTGGGAAAAGTACAAGGAGAAATACCGCCGCGCGGCGCCGAGGGATTGAAACGGGAGACGGTCGGGGGCCTGAGAGGGTGAGAGAGTGGGAGTGTGGGAGTGTGAGAGAGTGTTCTTGGCGGAGCGAACGATCGAGGAGTGCTCGGATCTTTGAGGATGCTCCTCTTGCGATCCGCCTGTTCAGCAAATCTTTCACATTCTCACATTTCCACTCCCTCACTCTTTCACTCTCTCACGTTCCCACTCTCCCACTCCAGTTGTGATCCCGGCCTTCAGTAGCACGCATCCTGAGAAGCGAAGTCACGAACGATCTCGTGGTATGCTGACCCGCGAGGAACACCATGAATTACACACGACGCCATTTTATCAAAACTACGATCATTGGGACCGCGGGGGCCTGGGCCGGCAGCCATGCATGTTTCGGCGGCACGCGGGCATACGGCAAGAGGGCCACGAGCGAATCGTACGAGCTTTGTCATGCGATGCGAGATGGGACGGCGCGGTTGCGGGGCGCGGCGGTCAGCACGACCCATGACGTGGTGATCGTGGGTGGCGGCCCAAGCGGTCTTGCGGCTGCCTACCATCTGCGCGACCTCGACATCCTGCTCTTGGAAAAAGAGGCGCAGCTCGGCGGCAACTGCAGGCCCGACGAATGGGACGGTGTGAAGTTCTCGACGGGCGCCGCGTTCTACACGGCGTCGGAGGAGAATATCTTCGCGCTCCTCGACGCGATCGGCGCGAAAGGGATGAAGGTGAACGGCGGCGATGCACTCATCGTCAATGGCGAGCCGTTTCTGGGTTTCTTCCAGGACGGAGCGGCGACACTCCCTTTTCCCCAAAAGGTCCGGGACGATTTTCGCAGGTCACGCGTCGAGATCCTGAAGATATTCCGCGCGTCGCGGGAAGAGGATCTGGACAGACGCCCCTTCACCGAGCTCCTCGCGCCTTACGCTCCCGAGGTCCGCAATTTCTGGGACCGCTTCGGAATGTCCAACTGGGGTGCGGACGCGGCGAACACATCGGCCTACGTCGGCGCCGGCGCGTACGAGTGGATGGGCGGTATGGAAGACGTGCGCTGGACCTTCCCCGCCGGGCTCGGCGGCGTTTCCGAGGCTCTGGCGAATTGGCTGCGGCCGAAGATTGGCGACAGGTTGAAGACCGGCGCGTTCGTCAACCAGGTCGAGCTGGAAACTCCCGGCGGGAAAAGCGCGATTGTGCGATACATGCTCGGTGGCGAACCTATGGCGGTACGCGCCAGAGCGGTCGTCGTCGCGATCCCGAAGTTTTTCGCGAGTCATGTTGTCGCCGACGTGCCCCGGAAGCAGCTCGATGCCATGCGTGGTCTGCGATACGCACCATACCCTGTCTTCAACGTCTGCCTGACGAGCCCGGGCATCGAACCTGCCTACGACAACTGGTTCCTCGACACGCCTTTCACCGACCTCATTCAGACCGACTGGGTGCTCTATTCGGGCAAAGGACCTCGCGATCGCAAGACGGCACTCACCGTCTATCATCCGCTGCGCGAAGAGCAGCGTGGTGAATTGCAGGAGGAGGCCTCGATTCTGGCGATGGCGGATCGCGTCGCGGATGCGCTGGAAAGACACTGGCCGGGGACGATCAGCCGCATCGCCGAGATCCGCGGGTTCGTTCGCGGCCACCCGATGTTCATGTCCACACCGGGGCACCTCGCCACGGCCGCCCTCGCCTCAACACCCCGCCCCCCGATCTTCTTCTGCAGCACCGACAGCATCGGTGGCAACGCCAGCCTCTACAACGCTTTCGATTCCGCCGAGAGCGCCGCGAAGGACGCGAGGGGGATGCTGGGCATGTCCGCGAATCCTTAGTTTCTTACAAGTTGCGTGTTGACAGGAAATGGCAAGACTCTCGAGAGGGCGAGATCCTCCGAACCCCCTCTCAGGAAAGCAGGAAGGGAGGAATGCAGGAACGGAGCAGTCATCTCCGGAGCTCAGGGGGGCATCGAACAGACCCCTTCCTGCCTTCCTAACTTCCTGCTTTCCTGAGAGGAGTCCGGAGCGGCCAGACCGTGGGGCGCCGCCACCCTGTTTGGTTGCGGCTGGTCCGCGTTAGGA
>JACPPM010000033.1 GCA_016191015.1 Acidobacteriota bacterium
AGTTTCCGGTTTTTTAATTTTGAATTTTGAATTTAAAATTGCCCAAATCCGCGGCTTAGCCGCGGATTTGAGGGGAAGCCTCGGACCTTACTCCGCCGCTGCCCCGGTGCCGGTACTATCCGCCTCCGAAATCGGGTGATCGGTCGGGATCGTGAGAGTGAACGTTGTCCCGCGACCAACCTCGCTTTGCACCTCGACGGTCCCGTGGTGGGCCTGAAGCACTTCGGCCACAATCGCGAGACCGAGGCCCGTTCCGCCCGGCTTTCCTGATTGGAACGGCTGGTAGAGAGCCGTCAGCCGGGACTGGTTCATGCCACAACCCGTATCCGCGACGCCGATCCTGACCGATCTGAGGGCGGGATCGTACGCGGTGGTCAGAGACAGCGTACCCCCGTCGGACATCGCATCCATCCCATTCTTGATCAAGTTGACCAACGCCCTTTCCAGAGCCGGCCCGTCCGCCATGATGTGAGGGACTTCGGGTCCGAGATTCACGGAAACTTTCGTGGCGCCGCGCGACTCATAGTCCCTCGCCAACCTTCGGATCATCGCGTTCATGTCGACGCGCCTGCGTTCCCGGGAGACGGGCCTGGAGTAAAGCAGGATGTCGCGACAGAAGCCGTCAAGCGCGAGGATCTGCCGTTCGAGGTCGTTCGCCAGATGCATCACCTCCTGCGGGTGATCAGTCGCTTTGAGGGCAACGACTGAGGCGATCCCGAGCATCCGGTGCAACGAATTCCTGATCTCATGCGAAATGTATGATGCATATCGTCGAGGGGTGAACTCTCTTCCGTTTTCGCTCAAGTTGTCCAGCACCGCCATCAGCATGTCAGACATCCCGCGAAAAGCGGCGGTCAGGTGCCTGAACTCACCGGCCTCGGGAAGCGGAATATCATCGGCTCGCCTGCCTTCGGCCAGCCGTTGCGTCGCTTCGACGAAGCGCGCAATCGGCGATCTCATCCGCGCGGCGTACGTCGCGAGCAAGACACCCAGGATGATGAGGACGGAGAGAACGACACTGACAAAAATGGTCCTCAACCTGCTCTGGTGCCGCTCCAGCGACGTACTCGGGAGTACCAGCCCTGCTATTCCCAGTGTCCGCTCACCATCCCGGATCTCGCTCGAATAGATAAACGCACCAGCGCCTTCGAAGCTGACCGGATGAGGCTCCGAATCGCCGGGCGCATCCCCGGACGTCAGCAGCTCCCTGAGACGCTCGCGGGCTCCTCCGTCAGGCAGTGAGCAAGCTTGGATCGCACCGGTGCCGTCGACGACGAAGGCGGCAATCGCACCGTGCCGACTGCTCCCAGCCGAAACCTCCTCGATCAGCAGCAACTGCGAATCCGGAGCATTCAAGAGCGGTGCGGAATCAAATGCCAGCGAGGAGGCCGCTTCTGCCCCGCGCCTGTGGAACTCCTCCGTCGCGAATTCCCGCGACAGGTTGAGGCAGATGGCCACCGCTATCACAGGTATGCAGCACAGGGCCGTCGCCATGGCCAGAAGGGATCGCGAGATATTGGGAATCGGTGCCCGCATACTCATGCGAAATACGAGAGGGCGTGGAGCCCGATGCAGGATAGTGCTAGGACTAGCCAGTGTCAAGTATTTGACACCCGTCGGGTAAGGCTACGGCAAAGTTCCGGAAACCGCAGATTTCACAGATTGACTCGCAGAAGTCGCCGATTGCTTCGCGCCGACCCGAGAGTGAGGAGCAAGTTGCTCGTCGGTTGAATGCTGGAAGAATCTGCGTAATCTGCGCGGAAACCTGCGCCATCTGCGGTTTCGCACGGAACGGCCTCGCCCGAGTCGGCGCCTCGACTTTGCCGCAGCCCTGACGCCACCCGACCAGATTGCGGCATATCCAGGTAGGCGGGATATCGCCGTCAACGCGACGCACCCATGGCCTCCTTCTGGTACGCCTCGTATTCCTGCCGCCACTCACCCGGGCTCTCACCCTTTCGGGGGATGACAGTCAGCATCTACCTGCACTATCTCATCTAGTGGGGGATCGGAGGAAGGAGAGCGATGCGAATCAAGGCGATGGTGCTATTCCTCACTGAGTGCGCGGCGATCGGCTGTGGAATGTCGGGACGCCGCGACAGCGACTCGATCGGCATTTCCGTTCCCTACGAGCTCGACTCACTCGATCCACACGCGCGCGACACGCTGAGCGATTTCTCGATCGCTTCAAACCTCTATGAGCCGCTCGTGCGCTTCGATGCCGAGATGAGGATCCAACCTGCCTTGGCCTCATCGTGGGAGACACCCGATCCCCTGACGTGGGTTTTCGAGATCAGGTCCGGGGTTCACTTCCATGATGGCAAGCTCCTCACACCCGAGGATGTTGTCTATTCATTTCGTCGGCTGAGGGACCACCCGGAGCTGGAGATGCGCGCTTACGCTGCAGACGTGTCTGAGGTCGCGGCGATTGGTGTCCGGCAGGTTCGAATTCGTACGAAGCTGCCGCGTGGCGCCTTTTTGAACAAGCTCAACTTCGTGCTGATCGTGCCCAGGGGATCGACGCCGGACCGGCTGAACAGACGGGTCGACGGTACGGGACCCTACACTCTCGATGCCAGGAAGAGCGGTGACAGCATCCGGTTGATTCAAAACAATGGCTACTGGGGAAAGGCAGCACCATTTTCCACCGTGGAATTCCACCTGGCTCGCGACCCCGACGGTGCCATCGCGGACCTGTTGTCAGGACGATCCCAGCTGATTCAGAGCAGCTCGAAGAAAATGAAATCGGCGATACAAGCCACCGGTCGTCACGAGCTCCTGCTCCGCGACAGCTTGTACGTGAAGTATCTGGGCTATGACATGTGGCGCGATGCCACGCCATACTGCTCCACTTCCTCGAATCCGTTCAGGAACGTCTTGGTGCGCCAGGCGATCAATGTGGCGATCGATCGCGAACAGTTGGTAGCTGCGCTTTCGACCCACGCGATCCCATGCTGGGAGTCGGTGCCGCGTTCCGTGTTCGGGTTCAATCCGATGATTCCTCCTCCCAGCCCGAACCCCTTGCTGGCAAAGAAGCTCCTCACGAGAGCGGGCTATCCGGATGGATTCGCCATCACACTTCATACCAGGCGAATCCTCGCCGAGACGGCTGTTCTCGTGCAGGCCCAGCTCGCCAGGGTTGGGATCCAGGTCGAGATCGAAGCGCTCCCCGACGACCGGTTTTTCGGGGTTGTCGAGCGGCATGAAGCATCCTTCTTCATTTCCCGATTCGGGTGCCCGACCGGGGACGCCGGATTCATACTCGAGAATGCGGTCCATTCACCGGATCCCAACGTTCCTTACGGGGGGAGTAACTGGGGACAATATGCGAATGCCTCAGTGGATCGCGCGATCGAGGAATGCGGCGGGCTTCTGCTGGACACCAGGCGTCTGGCGAGCCTGCAGTCGCTGATGTGGGTCCTGACTGAAGACCTCCCCCGAATTCCGCTTTACAGCGACCAGGATGTGTACGCGATCGAGAGGGCCTACTCGTGGCAGCCCCGCAACGATGGCTACATCCTTGCCAACGAGATACGGATGAGGGAATAGGGTCGGATGCGCCGCCAGGATCTCGACGTCGCACCCTCCAGCGTCACTGCTGCACCACACTCGCCGGAGATCGAAAGGGCAGAAGCACGATTCCAGCGTCGTCCCGGAGGGCACTGTCCGCGGCCGCGCGGGGGGGGTGCGATGGATCTCGGGAATGGAGCAGGAACCCTGAAGTGAGGGCGCGGGGTGGCATGTCCGATCAGGCATTCCGATTCCATCCTTCTGTCGTTGCGAATGAGATCCCCCGGTGGGGCCTTGTCGCGGACGTGCCCCTTTGGATGATGACAAGGCGCCGGACTTGCGGCTATACTTCGTGAACCCCGATGGACAGCTCCGTGAGCCGCCTAACAGCCCCGGCTTCATCCCGCAGCCCCCGGATCCGGCACACGATCATGGGGACGCTCTTTGCCATCTTCGGCCTCCTGCTGGTAGTTTTCCTGATTGTCGTGAGAGTCAGCAATCGAATTGAGGTGCTCGCGGCGCTCGTCCGCGTCGACATCTATCCGACGATGAAGGGAGCCGAGTCGCTGGTGGTCACATTCCGTCTGCTCGCAGATCAGTTCGTCGCTGCGGCGTCGTTTTCCGACGAGGCACAGCTCGATCTCGCCAAGCAGACGGCGTCCCACTTCAGGGAAGAAATCGATCGACTTCGAACACATTCCTCGGGGCCCGAGGAGATCGCGGATTTGGAGGAGATACGGACCCTCTTCGACAGCTACTATGAAAAGGGGAGCAGGTTGGCGCAGGCGATGCTGGGGAAGAGCGCGCTGGGGAGCCTCGATGACCTTCCGGGCGGCTTGCAGAGCTTCAGTCAGGATGCACAACTCCTGAAAGCGAAGCTCGATCTCTTCCTCTCCAAGAACGAAAGAGCATTCGATGCGCATCTGGACCAAATCAACCAGGGCTCGAAGCGGGTTGTGCACATCGTCGGTGCATTGGGCGTCGTGATGGTCCTGCTTGCGCTCGCACTCACCTACATGGCCAGCGTCGCGATCGTCCGGCCGATCGAGGCGCTCAGCGGGGCCCTCAAAGAGATGGCCGCGGGAGACCTCGGTAGGCGGGTCGAGGTCCGGAGGCGTGATGAGGTCGGAACCCTGGCCGAGAGCGCGAATCGGCTCGCTGAGGCTCTTCAGTCATCGCTGGCGTCTCTCGTGGACGGCAAGGACCGTCTCGAGGAGATGATGAGGACGGAGAAGGAGGCCCGTGAGACCCTGGAAGCGAAGGTCACGGAGTACATGCGTTTCACCGAGGAGATCGGGCGCGGGGATCTGACCGCGGCCCTGAGAACCGATCACGAGGGCGCACTGGGAGAGCTGGATCGTCACCTCAACCAGATGGCGGGCAGCCTCAAGGCCATCACCACCCAGGTCAGGGACTCGACAGTCAGTATCGCCGCCGAGATATCCCAGATCGTGCGGGCCACGACACAGCAGTCGACGCTGGGGGCCGAGCAGGTCTCTTCGATAAACGGGATTTCGAGCATCGTCGAGCAGATCCTGCAGCACACGGATCACACCACCAGCATCGCGAGCTCCGTCGCGGCATCAACGAAAAAGGTGATCGATGTGTCGAAAAAGGGGGAGGAGGCGGTCGCGCAGTCCATCGACGCCATGTCGAGGATCCGGGGGCAGGTCGAGCTTATGGCGGAGAACATCCTGGCGCTTTCATATCAGAACCAGCAGATTGGGGAGATAATGGCGAGCGTAAAGGACATCGCGGAGCAGAGCAATCTCCTCGCGCTCAATGCTTCGATCGAGGCTGCTCGGGCCGGAGACTATGGCAAGGGCTTCGCGGTCGTGGCCAGCGAAATGGGAAATCTTGCGGAACAGAGCAAGCTGGCCACGGCGCAGGTGCGCACGATCCTGAACGATATTCAGAAGGCGACCAACGCCGCGGTGATCGTGACCGAGCAGGGGAGCAAGGAGGTGAAACGTGGAGTCCAGCTGGTCGACCAGGCAGGCTCGGTCATCCACAGTCTTCTTGCCACCCTCAGCTCCGCCGAACAGGCCGCGCACAAGATCGTGGCGAGCGTGAGTGAGCAGGCAGCCGGGATCAACCAGATCGCAGCAGCGATGAAAGAGGTAAAACTCGCCGCGGGAGACTCCCAGGAATCGGCCGAAGAGGTGGTCCACATCGCCCACAATCTTTCCGAGCAGTGCACTGAGATGCACGATCTGGTCGATAAGTACAGGGTGTAACGAAATTCTAGAGGAGATCGACGCATGCAACTCTACCGTCTTCGGATACTCGCAATCGCTGCCACCACCCTCGCGCAGCCATTCTCGTTCCTGCACGCCGCGGAGTGGACGTGGACGGGCTTCTTCTCGTTCAACTACGAGGATGACACAAGGCCGGGTAGATCAGGTTCATTCGACGCATACGATCTGTCGATCGGCGCTAACGTTTCTCTCACCGAGAGACTGCGTCTCGTGACTCAGATCGACTACGAGCATGCGGCTTACATCGATTTCGTTGTCAACCCGGACGGCACGAAGGACTTGGATAAGCGGACTTCGGGAGAGATCACCGTCTCAAACGCATATGCGCAGTACACGTTTTCGAAGCTCCTGAGCATCAAGGGTGGCAAGTTTTTCGCTCCCATCGGCTTCTACAACCAGATCACATACGCCGTTCCAACTTTTCCAACGCTGAAGATACCGCAGGAGTCTGTTTACAAAAGAAGGGGGACACCTCAGGAAGACAGTCTCTTCTTCCAGCGATACGTGACGGGGGCGTGGGTAAGCGGCGAGGCGGATCTCGGTCCGGGCAGTCTGAGCTATGACGCGTACCTCTCCAACGGCAGGTCCTTTCGCCAGCACGTCGACGACAATGACAGTAAGGCGGTCGGCGGCCGGTTGAAGTATGCCGTGGATAAGGGACAGGTCGAGCTCTGCCCGCTTCTCTCCTTCTACATCGACGAGTACAACAGCGGATCGCCCGCTTCGCCCATCTGGACGAAACAGCGGACCGTCCTTCCCGGCATCGAAATCGTCTGGAAAGATCTTACGGTGCGGGCCGAGCTGGGGAGGAGCCGTCTGAGCTCGATGGACGGCGCGGCGGTCAGGACGTCCTCGGCATACTATGGCGAAGCTCACTACACCATGCGAGAGCGATTCACTCCATTCGTGCGCCATGAAAGTTACGATCCCGACAGCGGGTCGGGCCGCGACAGGGAATCAGAGACCGTTGTGGGGCTCGCCTACCACATCGAGCCGTGGGTGGCTCAGGTGAAGATGCAGGTAGGACGGCGTGACTTCGAGAGTCCCGACAAGGACTCGTATACGCTGTTTGGAATAGGGGTCGCCCTTGGCTTTTGAGGCTGCCCTGCCCAGATTCGCGTGCCACACGCTCAAGGTCGACCCGCAAGGGATGTGACATGGGAGCGCGGATATTGGGCCGATCAATCGCAGGTGTCGCTCTTCTGGCTTCGTTGCTCGCCCATGACTTGCGTTCTCAGGAACCGACGAGGATTGCTATCATCGTGAATCCGGCGTTCCCTCAGAATGAGCTGAGCATTGGGGAGATCAAAGACATCTACCTCGGGAGGACCCAGTCAATGCGACAGGTGAGAATCACTCCCACAGATCAGAAGGACTCCGACATGCAGGCAGCGTTCCTCAAGGAATTCGTGGGTGTGACCCTCAGCACGTACAAGAACTACTGGTTGAAGAAAGTGTTCGGCGACGGAGCCGTCCCACCACGGAGCTTGGCCAACTCGAACGAGATCATCAAGTTCGTCTCCCAGACCACCGGCGCGATCGGCTACGTCCGTTCGGGCGATCTAGAATCCGGCGAAACCAGGGTGAAGACCGCCACCGTGACCGGAAGAAAGTAGCCGTGGCTGTCCTGCGCGCGGATTCAGGCCTCGCCAGAATCCGCGGCTAAGGAATGAGTGCGCGCCTCCGGGTCGGGGTTGCGTGTCCAGCGCGACAGGTGGCCGACGTGATCGAAGGGACCTTAGCGGCCATCGAGGAGCACTCCAAGGCAAGTTACAGAATTGTGCGAGGCGTTGACCAGATCCGCACCGTCAACCTGGAAACGGCCAGGGGCATTTCCGACATCGCCCGGGCGACGGATGAGCTGGGGAGGATGGCCACGGAGCTTCAGACCATCGCTGGGCAGTTTCGTCTGTCGAGCTGATCCGCGAGCACACCGCCGAGGCGAAACAGGCCTCAGTTTTCGCCGTTCGCCGCCTCCCCCCTTCGGGTGATGACAAACGAAGAATTCAGTACTATCTCTGGAGTCGAAGCATACAAAACTGAGAGCACATCCCATCGTGCGCCTGCCCCGAGGGACCGGGGACGGAAGGAACGTACAGGATCAGGAAATGCGGCAGTACTGTCCTCGGCTGAACCGGCATTGGCGCACTCTCCTTTGGGCCTCGGTCGGTCTATCGTCCGGGGGGGTCCTGCCCGTCGCCGGGCTCGACCCTTCCCGTGCCATCACGCAGTATGTCCATGAGGCCTATCAGAACGAAGATGGGCTCCCGCAGAATGGGGTCTTGGCCATCGCCCAAACCCCGGACGGCTACCTCTGGCTGGGCACGCAAGAGGGCCTCGTTCGGTTCGACGGCGTCCGCTTCCGCGTTTTCGACACGGACGATACGACTGCTCTGCGAAGCAACGTCGTTCCGGCCCTTTGCGTCGATGCGCAGGGAACACTCTGGATCGGCACCGTTGGCGGCGGTCTGACCCAGTTCAAGGACGGGCGTTTTGTGAGCTACACGACGAAGGACGGCTTGGCGAGCGATACGGTGTACTGTCTTGGAGCTGATGCGCGGGGAACCCTCTGGATCGGGACGACAGGAGGTGGTCTGAACCGATTCGATGGCAAACGATTCAGCGCGTTCACGACGAAAGATGGGCTCGGCAGCGATCAGGTCCGGTGTCTCCGTGCGGGGCACGACGGAACGCTTTGGATCGGGACCACCCGTGGTCTGACTCGTCTCAGTGACGACAGACTCACCTCGTACACGACCAAGGACGGGCTCTCGAATGATGATGTGATCGCACTATGGGAAGATGCGGACGGCACACTATGGATCGGAACGCGAGGGGGTGGGCTGAACACCCTGAAAAACGGCAAGTTCCATCGATTCTCGGCCAAAGACTCGATACCGACCGGAATCGTGAGCGCGATTCTCCGGGACCGCCAGGGAAACCTCTGGGTCGGCACACATCTGGGAGGCCTTGTCCGGTTGATCCATGACAGCGCCGATACCTTCGGCACCAAGGACGGGCTCACGAGTGATCTCGTGATGGCGGTCTTCGAGGACCGGGAGGAGAATCTGTGGATCGGGACGGGCACCGGTGGATTGAACATCCTGAAGGACGGCAAGGCCACGACATGGACGACGCGGGAGGGCTTGACCCACGCCATGGTGTGGACGGTCTCCAAGGATGATCGAGACAATCTGTGGGTAGGGACTGGGGGAGGGGGCATCGTCCGCATGAGCGGCCCGAAGATGACGCCGGTGAGTGAGGGAGCTGCCCTGGGTGGACGGTTTGTCACGAGCGTGCATGAGGACCGGCGCGGGGCCCTGTGGATCGGGACCTATGGAGCCGGGCTGAGCCGACTGGCAGACGGGCATCTGACTACCTTCACTTCCCGCGACGGGCTGTCGAACGACAGCATCCTGTGCATTGGCGAGGACGGCAGCGGCGCGCTGTGCGTGGGGACTTATGGCGGCGGGCTGGACGTTTTCTCCGGCGGCAAGCTCACCACACACTCGGGCGGACAACCCCTCATCGGGCAATCGATCACCGCCCTCTGTCTGGACAGGCGTGGCGCTCTCTGGGTTGGCACCTCCGGCCGCGGGCTTTGGCGAATTGAACAGGGATCCACCAGGGGCTACTCGGTGCGTGACGGCCTGTCCAGCGACACGGTGACCTCAGTGTTCGAGGATCGCAACGGAGTCCTTTGGATCGGGACCGTCGGTGGCGGCCTCAATTGCTTCGTGAACGGGCGTTTCCTCGCATTTCGAAAGAAAGACGGCCTTTACAGCGACGGTATTGCGAACGTTGTCGAGGACGACCACGACCGGCTGTGGCTCGGCTCGAATAAGGGCATATTCAGCGTCCGCAAGAAGGACTTTTCCGACTTCGCCGCAGGGCGCATCTCGACGATCACATCCGCCGCGTACGGCAGACAGGATGGGATGAGGAGCGCCGAGTGTAACAGCGGGAAGGCCTGCATGACGCGCGACGGGCGTCTGTGGTTCCCCACGATCAGGGGCGTCGTGATGATCGATCCTTCTCGGATCGGGAAAAGTCCGCCTCCGCTCGTGCGCATCGAGCAGATAGAAGCCGGAGGCCGTCCCCTTGGGCTCGGAACGCACGACGTGCCAGCCGGTGCGAACAGGCTCGATATCGAGTACACAGCAGTAACCGTTGGCTCTGCGGCAAGAGTGAAGTTCAGGTATCGCCTCGACGGGTTCGACAGGGATTGGATCGACGCGGGTTCCCGGCGGGTGGCGTACTATACGAACGTCCCGCCGGGCAGCTACCGTTTCGAGGTGATCGCGAGCGATGACGAGGGGGACTGGGGAGTGCGCGGTGCCTCATGGGAGCTCCGTCTCAGGCCGTTCGTCTACCAGACAACCTGGTTCCGCATGGCATTCATCATCGCCGTGATCCTGGTCGGCGTACTGCTGCACCGGCTCCGCTTGCGGGCCTTGAAGGCCCGCGAGAGATCACTGGCTATGCGGGTGGAGGAGGCGCTCACCCGGAGCCGGGTGCTCCGCGGCCTGCTGCCGATATGTGCCTCATGCAAATCCATCCGGGACGACAAGGGCTATTGGAACCGACTGGAGTTGTACATCCGGGACCACTCTCAAGCGGAATTCACTCACGGGATCTGCCCGGACTGCATCAGGAAGCTGTACCCTGGATTCCAAACCGGTACTGGCCATGAGCGGGAGCTCGATGGTGTGCGGTGAGCTCATCGCTGGCGATGTCATGGCTCGCCCCCGCATCCGAGGTCTCGCCGTCGATCTCGTCTTCCGGATGTCAGTCGCCGTGTTGTTGTTGCCGGCGGGCGCGGGGGCGCTCGATCTGACCTCGTCCCCAAGCCAGTACCTTCATGAGGTGTGGAAGACGTCGGACGGACTGCCAATGAATTCGGTGCAGGCAATCTGCCAGTCTCGTGATGGATATCTGTGGATCGGCACTCAGGAAGGTCTTGTCCGTTTCGACGGCGTCCGGTTTACGGTGTTCGATTCGTCGAACACGGCTCCGATCACGAACAACTACTTTACTTCGCTACTGGTGGACAGGGATGGCATCATTTGGGCCGGCACCTTTGGCGGTGGAGCTCTGCGCTATCGCAACGGCGTGCTCAGCTCTCTGAGTCTCGAAGGCCCTTCCAAGATCGGTCGGGTCCGGTGTTTGTACCAAGCCGGGGATGGTTCCATTTGGATTGGTGCCGATGGGAGCCTGACACGATGGCGGGGCGGCAGCGCCAGCTCGCTCGACGCGGAAAAGGGACTTCAGGGCGAAACCGTCATGTGTCTCAGCGAGGATCGGGAGGGCGGTCTCTGGATGGGAACGAGGGCGGGCGGCCTGAAACGGATCAACCCAAACGGACTCCTCGAGGTGATCCAGCTCGACCGCCCTCTACCGGCAGGCGCCGTCCTGTGTCTCCTTGCGGACCGCGCCGGGCGGATCTGGATTGGAACTGGGGGCGGTGGAATCTCGTGCTACGAGAACGGGCATTTCACGAACTACTCGATGGCTGATGGGCTGGCACATGACACCGTGAGATCTCTCTGCGAGGACAGGGACGGGAATCTCTGGATTGGCACCAACGGCGGTCTCAGCCGTTTCCGTGACGGGACCTTTACGCGATTTGAGGAGAAGGACGGGCTCGGGGAAGCCGTGGTTTTGAGTCTGGCCGAGGACCGCGAGGGAAGTCTCTGGATCGGAACGCTCGCCGCCGGCTTGCACCGTCTTCGAGACAGTGTCTTCACTCGCTATGGAAGGGATGAGGGGCTCTCTCACGACGTCATCTTGTCCACCTATGAAGACCGTGCGGGAAACATGTGGATTGGTACGACGGGCGGAGGCCTCAACAAGCTGAAGGACGGGGCGATCGACAGCTACACGACCAAGGATGGGCTTCCGAGCGATTTCGTTCTCTCTCTGTGGGAGGATCGACGGGGACAGCTGTGGATAGGGACGACGAGCGGCCTCGCACGTTTCGTGGATGGTAGGATCGGCCGTGTCCCACTGACAGAATCTGACCCGGCATTACCGGTCCCGGCCCTGTATGTTGACCGGGAAGGAGCGCTATGGATCGGGACTGCAGGGGGCGGTTTGTTTTGCTACAGAGACGGGCACTTCACGAGCTACGGTCGGGCCGAGGGTCTGACGAGTGATTCCGTTTGGTCCATCGTTGAGGACCATGAGGGTGCCATTTGGCTCGGCACCATGGGCGGCGGCCTATGCCGAATGCGGGACGGCCTCATCGCCACGGTCGGGGCCGGAGGGGCTTTGGGCGGTGACATTGTTTTTGCCATCCATGAGGACTCCGCTGGCACACTGTGGGTCGGCACGAACGGTGGTCTCAGCCGGATCCAGCCCGAGGGCATCACAAGCTTCTCGACCAAAGATGGGCTTTATAGCAACACGATCTTTCAGATCCTTGAAGACGGCCGGGAGAACCTCTGGATGACATGCAGCAAAGGTATTTTCAGGATCGGCAAGAAGGAGCTCGCCGACTTCGCGAACAGACGCTCCGCTTCCCTTGCGTGCCTCGTCTACAGCTCAGTCGACGGTCTCGGGAACGCCGAGTGCAATGGCGGCGTGCAGCCTGCCGGCTGCCGGGACCGCATGGGCCGGCTCTGGTTTCCGACGAACGGAGGAGTCGTAATGGTCGATCCGGACCATCTCAAGGTCAACCGAGTCGTGCCCCCGGTTGCGATCGAACAGCTCGTGGTAGACCAGCGAGTGCTCCAGGCTTCCGCATGGGGCTCGATTCCACCGGGCAGCAGGAGCTTCCAGCTCGACTATACGGCGCTGAGCTTGCTGGTTCCGAGAAAAGTGCGATTCAAGTACATGCTCGAAGGGTTCGACCGGACCTGGACTGATGCGGGGAACCGGCGCACCGCGTACTACACCGGGCTCCGTCCGGGTCACTACACATTCAGGGTCAGGGCGAGCAACAACGACGGGATTTGGAACGACGTCGGTGCACAGGCATCCCTGACGGTCCTGCCCCGGTTCTTCGAAACCACCCTCTTTTATTGCATCTGTGTGGTGGCAGTGCTGATTCTCTGCTGGTGGCTTCATCGTCTCCGAACAAGCCAGCTCCGTGCGCGCACGGCGGTTATGTCGGAGAGATACCGAGTCGCGCGCGAGCTTCATGACGCGCTCCTCCAGGACGTCAGCGGAGTCGTGCTCGAGCTCGAGGTCGTCGAGGACTTGCTGCGCAGTGACACGGAGAAGGCCACCGAGCTTCTGCGCCGGGCTCGCGCCGTAGCGCGCAACAGCCTCGACGAGATCCGGCATGCCGTCTGGGGTCTCCGCGCTCAGGGCGACGAGAAGGGAGATCTCGTCGCGCTGCTCGCGAAGATGGTCGAGCAGAAGTGGAACGGGCTTTCGGCAAAGGTCGAGATCCGCGTTTCAGGGAAGCCCCGCCGGATTCCGCTCGCAATCGCCAGGGAGATAGTCAGGATCGCGCAGGAGAGCTTGGCGAACAGCATGCGGCACTCGGAAGCGCAGCACATCGTCGTGGGCCTGCGGTTCGAACGGAGGCAGGTCACACTGCGAGTTCGAGACGATGGCAAGGGCTTCGATACGGCGCGCGCGTTCGCAGGAGACAAAGCATACGGCCTGAGGGGGATGCGCGAGCGGGCGGACCAGGTGGGAGGAAGCATCTCGATCCAGAGCAGGCCGGGATCAGGTGCTGAGATTACTGTTGAGGTCCCCATCGAGAGATGGACGAGAAGGGAGTCGATTCGATCATGAATATTCTCGTTGAATCCCGTATCCGGCTTGTCATTGCCGACGACCACGAAGTGGTGCGTGAAGGAATCAGCGCTATTCTCAGCCATCAGCCGGACATGCGGGTCGTCGGCATGGCTTCGACGGGACCCGACGCCGTGTCACTCTGTGGCCGGAGGGAGCCCGACGTCGCTCTCCTGGACCTCCACATGCCGCAAACCGATGGCGTTGAGACGATCAAGCAGATTGGGGATGTCAGCCCCCAGACCCGGATCGTCGTCGTCACCGTGTATGACGGGGACGAGTACGTCCGGCGAGCGATCAAGGCGGGAGCAATCTCATACGTTCTCAAGAGTGCCCCGAGGGAGGACCTGCTGCTGGCCGTTCGAAAGGCTCACCTCGGATTGCGACACCTATCGGGCGGTGTCGTCGACGGCCTGGCCGCGACCAGAGGCGAGCCCGTGCTCACGCCCCGAGAGAGAGAGGTGATGGAATTGATCGCTGAAGGCCTGTCGAACCATGATGTAGCCGTGGCATTGAACGTGACTCTGCGGACGGCGAAAGCGCACGCCACGAGCATTTTCCGCAAGCTTGTCGTCACGGATCGAACTCAGGCGCTACGAGTTGCCCTGCGGCGCGGAATCGTCCGCTGGATGTAAGGTTGCTCTGGTGACGAGCTGAGGCCCTTTGAGCATGCACCAGCCATACCGAGAGTCCATTGATGCCCTATCCGGGAGCGACGAGTGAGGATCCGCATGATTCGCACGCCCGGGTGGCATCATCAACGCGCGTGCATTGGGCGCTCCGCCATCTTCATCGGCGCGATCTTCGATGCTGACCACCAGGGCTGCGGCAAAGTCGAGGCGCCGACTCGGGCGAGGCCGTTCCGTGCGAAACCGCAGATGGCGCAGATTTCCGCGCAGATTACGCAGATTCTTCCAGCATTCAACCGACGAGCAACTTGCTCCTCACTCTCGGGTCG
>JACPPM010000034.1 GCA_016191015.1 Acidobacteriota bacterium
ATGACGGGACAGTACGTCTCGGCGAATCTGTCGAGAGCCCGATGAGCTCGGCGTATGTCGATCGAGTCGGAGAGCTGCTCCGGCCGCCGCGAAATCTTCAATCGTCGTGAACGCGTTGTCCAGCATCTGGTAGGGGATGTTGCGTCTTCTTATCGTGCCACGGCTGGTAGGTGGGGCATGATTCCATCGCCGACAGGATTTGAACGAGTCCCGGGTGACTGCCGCGCTGAATCAGGACCTGCTGAATCCGACTCTCCTTACGGAAGGATGTCTTGCGCACGAACTCGATCTGGATGCCAGCCTTCTGCGCCACCCGCTCGGCGTTGGCCCTGATCTGATCACGAAGTGGCTCGACAAAGCGCGCATAGTCAAAGATGCGGATATCATGGGCATACAGGTAGGAGGTCATTCCCTGCGCATAGCAGAGACCAAGTGAGCGTCCCCTGGATAATGATGCGGTCGTAGCATGAGAGAACACCACCGATCTGATCCGCGTGCCGCTCCACAAGCGATGTCATCTCGCACCCCCTTCTTCTCCCTGTCCACTATCAAACATCCAGGTCCTGCCAGGAGCAAGACCCCACACGCTCGTGGCAGCCATTCCCGAATTCATCTCGACGGTGCGATGCCATCCTGGAAAGGAGACCCCATGCTTGAACACGAAGATCTCACCGAACGAATCATCGGAGCCGCCATCGAGGTCCACCGCAAGCTCGGCCCCGGTTTTCTCGAATCAATCTACCAGGCCGCCCTCGCCATCGAACTTCGCAAACGAGGCGTGAACTTCCAACTCCAGGTCCCAGTCCCCATCCTCTATGACCAAGAGAAGATCGGTGAGCACAGACTTGACCTCTTCGTGGAAAACGAAATCGTTGTCGAGCTCAAATCAGTCCGCAGCTTCGAGGACATCCACTTTCGTCTCGTCAAGTCGTACCTCAATGCCGCTCATCGAAAGCACGGCCTCCTCCTCAACTTCGCCGCCACCACCCTCCAAATCAAGCGCGTTATCGCCCCCTGAAATACATCCGTTCCTGCATTCATAACGCGGCGGAGCCGCAACCAAACAGGCAAGACCCAGGCACGCTGCAAGACCCTTCCGAGCACCTCTCAGGAAAGCAGGAAGGGGTCTGTTCGATGCCACCCTGAGCTCCGGAGATGACTGCTCCATTCCTGCATTCCTCCCTTCCTGCTTTCCTGAGAGGAGTCCGGAAGGGCCATCCCGCGTGCCCGCGTCTACCTGTTTGGTTGCGGCTCCGCCGCCTTGGGAGGTTCAAGTACAAACGCATGCCCCACTCCACTGGGGCCTGACGACAAAACCGCCTCCTACGCGGATTGCGATGACGATTCGGGTTGCCGTTTCTCGTCCAAAACTTTGCGGACGATTCTCACGAGCTCTTCGGGCCGGTACGGCTTCTGGATGAGTGCTGCCACCTTCATTCGTTCCAATTCCGATCGGACCGCCGGCTCGAAGTACCCGCTTGCGACGATGATCTTTGCATTCGGATCGATCGAGATCAGCCGCCTCACCAACTCCTCCCCGCCCAGCTTCGGCATGCCGAGGTCCGTCAGGATGAGTGCGATCTCGTCGCGGCGGTCCACGAAGAGATTGATCGCTTCTTCGCCGTCGCACGCCACCAGAGTGGCATACCCCCTCGACCGCAACACCCCTGCCACCAGCGGTCTCAGCATCTCCTCATCCTCCACAACGAGGATGGCCTCCGAACCGCCGCTGGGCTCCCAAGACCCCTCCGCCCGGGGTTCTGCCTCTACTTGCACCCCCGCAGACGCGGGGAGATAGATCCTGAAAACCGTGCCGGCTTCGGGCTTGGACTCGACGTCAACGAATCCGCGGTGAGCCTCCACGATGCCGTAGACCACTGCCAGTCCGAGTCCGGTTCCCTTCCCATGCCCCTTGGTGGTGAAAAAGGGTTCGAAAACCCTGTTTCGCGTCTCCTCGTCCATCCCGTGGCCTGTATCGCCGATCTCGAGAAGAACGTAGACGCCCTGCTCCGCCTCCCGGATCCTCTCGCGGACGAGCTCTCCCGGCGCGAGTGCTGTGGAGATCGACAGCGTACCGCCGCCCGGCATGGCGTCGCGAGCGTTGACGCAGAGGTTCAGGAGCGCGAGATGGATCTGATTGGGATCGGCCGCGATCGGCGGAAGATCTTCGGTCAGGTCCAACGCGACGGCCACCGTTCGCGGGAACGCCTCGCTCACCAGCCTGTTGATCTCCCTGACTGATGCATTGATGTCGACCGGCTCGATCACTGCATCGGCTTTCCGGGCGAAGGTGAGAAGTTGGCGCACGAGCGCGACGGCTCTCTGGGCCGCCGTGCTGATTGCTTCGATGCACTCCGAGACCCGGGACGGCTCACTCGCGCGCTCCTTCAGTGAAACGGCATTCCCCAGTATGATGGAGAGAATATTGTTGAAATCGTGGGCAATTCCGGCAGCCAGAGTCCCCAGCCCTTCCATCTTCTGGGCGTGCATCAGCTGGCGCTCTAGCTCACGGCGCTTCGTCTCGTCGATCAGATATCCCTTGATCTCCTGGAGGCTTCCCGCCGAATCGAATCTCGCCATGAAATTCGCCAGTACCACGAGCTGGGCGCCATCCCGCCTGACCATCTCCACCTCACGGCTCTCGAGTCTCCCTCGTTCACGCAGTTCGGACAGGAGCTCCTGGTAGTCCTGAGGATCCCGGTAGAACGCCTCCATGCTGGTCGCTCCGGCTTCCTCCATCGAGGCAAGGCCGAAAATCCGGAGGAACGCCGGATTGCATGCCTGTATCCGTCCGTCGGCGGTCGAGATGTAGTCGGCAGCGAGATCGTCGTTGAAGAAGCTCCTGTACTTCTCTTCAGACTTGGTGAGCGTGGCTGCCGCCGCATCGCGCTCAGCAATCGCCCTGTCGATCTGACTTCCGATCCCCGTGGCCAAACGGGTCACTGCCGCCACTACAACCAGCAGGGCGAGAAGGAAGGTCATGGCCGATGTGACTGCCGGGTTGCCTGCACGCGGGACTATGATTGCACCGAGCCATCCGTGAAGGAGCACAATACCGAGGATAACCGGCAGAAAGACACGCAGTAGACGGGTCTGGACTGAGTTTCCCACGAGCGGACGAATCGGCCAGGAGGAGGCACCACACGAGAAGACCAGCCCCATTCCCAGAAGCACGAAGGCCAGTCCTGTCGTCAGTGCGACGGGAATAACGGTGCTGCCGTAGAGGAGCGGTGCCGCGTAGAGGTAGCCGATACACACGACAACCCCGATCGCGAACACCGCAGTTGCGAGCACACTCGCCAGATCACGAGATGAGCCCGCCGAACTGCTGCGGCGCGTCATGGTCAGGAGTGAGCCGGCGGCCAGCAGAAACGCGACGGCCGTGATCGGTGACATTCGACCGAGCATGACGGCGCCGAACGATGGGGGATGGGCAAGCAGAAGCCGCTCGACATCGAGCGCTCCGCCTGCGACGTAGTCAAGGACGATCACTGAGCAGGCAACGAGGGTCAGGAGGGCACCTCCGCGCGCAACGGACCGGTGCCACTCACCGAATCCTGCCGGAGAGTACACCAGCCAGCAGACGCACAGCGTGATAAACAGCAGCGCCGTGCTGGGGGCCATCGGGATGTAACCCGCCCGGATCCGTGCGAGCACGAGCCAGTTCACGGCCCACGCAACGGCCGACAACGCCGCGGTCGCCAGAGTGCCGATCACGCAGGCAGACGCCAAGCGCGAGAGCGCACGGTCGAGCCGTGGTCGTCCAGCCATGACTGCCTTATCTTAACACCTGCATTCGAAAACGACAGCTCTTTGACACCGCTTCCGGGGCTTTCTATAATGTCCGGATGCGGTTTTTGGGTTGGGTTCTTGTGTGCGCATTGGCGGTCAGAGCGCCATGCATATGGTGCCAGCAGGAGGACGAGGAGGAGCTCGAACGCGAGCTGGGGTCTCTGCTCGAAATGCTCGGGGGCGGGGAAACGATCAGCGAAGAGGAGCTGAAGGCCCGAGTCGAGGAGATAGGAGGGCTGCGGCTGTTGCGTCCTCTCCCGATTCAGTTCATGTCCAAGACGCAGCTCAAGACATACCTCGACAAGCTCTTTAGCGAAGAGTATCCCGTCGACCTCTCGTCGAAGGAGGCGGAGGCACTCAGTTTTTTTGGTCTCATCCCTCGCGACTACGACTTGCGCGGCCAGAGAGCGCGACTGCTCTATGAGAACATCGCGGGGTTCTACAACGAGAAGAGCGGCAGCAAGGCGCTCTACGCGGTCAGCAACAGCTCCAAGATCGACTACTTGAACGGCCTGATCCTTGCCCACGAAGTGCGGCACGCGATCCAGGATCAGCATTTCGACCTCGAACGAAGGCTCCCGCCGCTCAGCGATTTCGATGACCGCAAGCTGGCTGTCCTTGCGCTCTACGAAGGCGACGCCACGGTGGTGATGATGCGTTTCATGGGGATGGGCTCGAGCGATGCGACCGAGGGGAGTTTGTTGGGAATGCTCGGGGGAGGCTCGGGCGACTCTGCCGCTCTCGTTCAAATGGCGGCGGGGATGGTCGGGGGGAGCTACGCATCGGCTCCAGAGGTTCTGCAGCGACAGCTCCTTCTGCCGTACGTCGAGGGTGCGAGATTCATCGAAGCGATCGACGCCCGGGGAGGTATTGCCGCGGTCAACGCGGCGCTGTCATCGCCGCCGGAGTCGAGCGAGCAGGTGTTGCATCCGGAGAAGTACACACATCGCGATCGACCTGAGGCGGTGCAGTTCGATATGTCGCGGGAGACGGCCGGGCAGCGACTGGTCCACGAAGGTGTTTTGGGCGAGTTTTACATGCGCTCGCTCTTCGGTGCGAACGAGGGCGAAGCGGCGGCGGCGGGATGGGACGGGGACTACTACCAGCTCTTCCGTGACAGCTCCGGTGCCCGGACTCTCGTCTGGAAGCTCGCATGGGACAGCCCAGCCGATGGTGAGGAATTTGCGGCAGCCTGGAAGCACCGCGCGGGCAGGGAGATCGTGTCGCACGGCGGCATCCTCGACGGCAAGGACCACGACGGTATCTTGTTTCGCATTGCGAACCATGGAATGAGCACGACCTTCGTGAAGAGCGAGGTGCCCGGCAACCTGGTACGATTCACAGGCGGGAATTAGATGCGTCGCTCCGCCGTGCCGCTCTATCACCTCCTCCAGCCCCCACCCGTGTGCTCGTCTACGTTCTGAGAGTCGGGCGAACACATCACACAAGGGGGAAATCAAATGATCCAGGCGACACAGCTCCGCAGGGGCAACGCCATCCTTTTCGAAGGACAGCTATACAAAGTCATGGAATTGCAACACATCACACCGGGCAACTGGCGCGGGATGGTGCAGGCGAAGTTGAGGAATCTCAAGACCGGGAATCAGCTCGAGCACCGCTTCCGATCAGAAGACCGCGTCGAAAAGGCCATGCTCGACGGCGTTGAGATGGAGTACCTCTATCACGACGGCAGCGACTTCCACTTCATGAACACGGAGTCCTACGAGCAGACAACGATTTCGGAAGAACAGCTCGGTGACAACGTCTATTTTCTGATCCCGAACGTGAAGTTCAAGGTCGAGCTGTACGAAAAGGTACCGATCGGCATCGAGCCGCCGCTGACCGTAGATCTCAAGATTGTCGAAACAGAACCGACTCTCAAGGGAGCCGCTCAAGGCAACTCCACCAAACCGGCCAAGCTCGAGACGGGCCTCACTATCCAGGTTCCTATGTTCATCCAGGATGGCGAAGTGATCACGGTCGATACGACCGAGCTGAAGTACATCTCACGGGCAAGATAGGAAGCGCAGCTCCGGAAAGCCGGACCGTCCGGATGTTCCCGAGGACGAAGCCGTGGCTGAACAAAGAGACCAAGCTCTAGACCCGCTGAACCCACCGTACGCCTTCAGCACTCAGCAGCGGGTCTACCTCTGGCTCACGGCGTTCTTCGTCGCATGCCTCCTCATCGCAGACATCGTGGGGATCAAGCTCTTCCGTCTTCCTTTCGGGTTTTCGTTCCGGCTCCCCTTCATGAATCAGCCGATCGACGCGATCGAGCACACCTGCGGGATGCTCACCTTCCCCGTCACCTTCCTCCTCACCGATCTGATCAACGAGTACTTCGGCAAGAAGGGTGCGCGACGCGTGACCTACATCGGACTCACCATGGGCATCTTCGTCTTCATCGTGATGAACGTGGCTCAGTACATGCCGTATCTTCCTGCCTCGTACAACGTCGACAAGACCAGCTTCGACGCGATTTTCGGTTCGGCCAAGGTGATGTATCTGGCTTCCCTCTGCGCATACCTGGCCGGTCAAATGGCCGATATCGCGATCTTCGGATTCCTCAAACGCCTCACCATGGGGAAGTCGATCTGGTTGAGGGCCACAGGCAGCACGGTTGTCTCGCAGATGCTGGACAGCTTCGTCGTCACCCTGATCGCCTTCGACCTGGGGCGCAGGCTCTTCGCCGATCCGGCGAGTCCGCCTGCCCCCTTCGTCGACATCATCAAGATCGCCGCGACGGGCTACGCCCTCAAATTCGCTCTCGCCGTCGCAATCACCCCCCTCATCTACGCCGGCCACTCCGTGATGCGCCGCTGCTTCGGACTCGTGCCCCTACCGGCCGAGCAGAGGTAGCCCACCGCGTCCGATCGCTAGCTCGCCTGGCCTCCCGGTCGCACCCCCTCGACGCGGGCCACGATCGTCGCCGTGACGAGGTCTCCGGTCACGTTCAGCGTGGTCCGGCACATGTCCAGAATCCGGTCGACACCGAGGATGATCGCGATCCCCTCCATCGGCACTCCGACCATTCTGAGCACCATCATGAGGAGCGGGAGCGATCCCCCGGGGATGCCCGCCGTTCCGATCGCCGTCAGGACCGAGAGCATGACAACCATGAGCTGGGCGCCGAGCGACAGCTGCACACCGAAGACCTGTGCAAGGAACAGCACGGTCGCCCCTTCGTAGAGTGCCGTCCCGTTCATGTTCATCGTCGCGCCCAAAGGAAGAACGAAGCCACCGATCTCTTTCGGTATTCGCAGGGATTCCTCACTGACCCGCAGAGTTGTCGGCAAGGTTGCGTTGCTCGATGATGTCGAGAACGCGGTGACCATCACCACACGGACTCGTCGAAAGAACTCCATGGCGGGCCATCGCGCGACCAGCCACAGAATCAAGGGATACGCGACAAACTGGAAAATGGCCAAGCCCGCGACGACTGTCATGACGTATTGCAGCAAGCTCAGAAGGAGGTGAAACCCGAATCTGGCTGTGACGCTGAAGACAAGGCAGAAGACCCCGACCGGCGCAACTTTCATCACGAGCTCGATGATCGCGACTGTAATGTACCCGAGGCTGTCGAGAAACCTGGACATCGGCTCTGCCTTGCCCGGAGGAATCAGCGTCAACGCGACTCCGATCATCAGGGCGAAGAAGATGACGGCGAGCATGTCGCCGCTCGCGGCGGCCTGAATCGGGTTGCGCGGCACGATCTTGACGAGCAGATCGATGTTGAACGAGCTTGTGGAGAGCCCCATCGCGCCTTCGGTCTGCCCCTTGTACGTCTCCATCAACTGAGTCTTGACTGCAGGATCGAGGTGCGCGCCGGGACGAAAGAAATTCATCATGAGCAGGCCGAGGGTGGTCGAAAGAGCCGTGAGGCAGAGGAAACTCAGGAGTGTCACGACGGCGATCCGGCCAAGCCTCTTCAAACTCCCCAGCCCAGCGACTCCTAGTGACAGGGTCGAGAGAATGAGTGGGATGACGACCATGATCAGACTCGAGAGCCACATCTTGCCGAGGGGTTCGGTCGACAGAGTGACGACGCGGGTGAGCGTCGAGCTGCCTCCCGCGATCACGTTCGCCGTGACACCAGCCGCGGCACCAACGAGCAGCCCGATCAGGATTCTGAGGTGTAGTGGCATGGTGCGGCAAGCTACCAGATGGTCGCAGGCAAGTCAATGCGGCCGAAATCCGTGCGCAAGGCTACGGCAAAGTCCCGGAAACCCCAGATGTCGCCGATTGCTTCGCGCCGACCCGAGAGTGAGGTGCAGGTTGCTCGTCGGTTGAATGCTGGAAGAATCTGCGTAATCTGCGCGGAAATCTGCGCCATCTGCGGGTTCGCACGGAACGGCCTCGCCCGAGTCGGCGCCTCGACTTTGCCGCAGCCCTGATTCCGTGCGTCTCACTCGCGGATTCGGGGTAGAATGTACTTCGTGAACACGAGGCTCGTCGCATGATCCCGCTCTATGACGACAATCCCACGACGAAGGCACCTGTGGTGACCATTCTGTTTCTCGTCACCAACGTCGCCATCTTTCTGTTTCAGGTCCTCTCCCCTGCGCAGCTCGAGTACTATATCTATAGCCTCGGCGCCATCCCCTGGGAGCTCACCCATCTGCGGGACATGCGGCCGCTCGCTCCGATCCCCCTCCCCCTCACGCTCTTCACCGCAATGTTCATGCATGCGGGCTTCATGCATCTGGCCGGCAACATGCTCTACCTGTGGATTTTCGGAAACAATGTGGAGGACGCGTTCGGACATTTCGGTTTCACGATTTTCTATCTCACCTGCGGCCTCGCTGCCGCCTTCGGGCATGTGCTCTTCAATCTGAACTCCCGGATTCCGATGGTTGGTGCGAGTGGAGCGATCGCCGGTGTCCTCGGGGCCTACATGGTGCTCTACCCCCGCGCCCGTGTCCACACACTCATCCCCTTCCCGTTCTTCTTCCAGATCCTGCCCATTCCTGCCTTCCTCGTCCTCGGACTATGGTTCGTGTTCCAGCTGCTCAGCGCCGGGGTCGGCTCGGGAGGCGGGATCGCGTTCATGGCGCATGTGGCCGGCTTCGTGGCGGGTGTGGCGATCGTCCTCGTTTTCCCCGTCCGCCGCCGCGCGCTCCGCCTGCCGCGCTAGCGCACTCGCTTCCTGAGTCCCGACCAACGCCACGCGAGCGCCGCCGCGCCACATGCGAGGGAGAACAGGATCACCGACTGCAGCCAGATCCAGGGGCTCTCGAGAAGTCTCTGCCAGAACGGTGTGGTCTCGCGCTGCAGGTCGAGTCCCGAGTGGACCGTGAGTGTGGCGAAGGCGACCGCATCCGCCGGATGGCAGGATCCGCAAGTGGTCGCAAGGTTGGCGCGGTTGATCCGCGACGACGGGTCGCTCGACGGCAGGATATCGTGGTACCCATGGCAGCTCGCGCACTCGGCAGCGTAGGTCTTGCCCAGGCGGGTCAATGTGCCATGGTAGCTTGTCTCGAACGACTCGAGCCGCTTTTGCGGGAGCTTGTGCTTCGTCTGGATATCCAACGCCTCGTGACAGCTCGAACAGGTCCGCGGGATGTTCCTCCGGGAGACGCTGCTGGCCGGATCGGTGCGCGCCTGAATCAGATGTTCTCCATGGCAGCTCGTACAGGTCGGTGATTCTTCGTCCCCGGCGGCGACCGCTGTCCCGTGGACGCTCGACCGGTACTGCTCCAGCTCGGCCTTGTGGCATCCGCCGCAGAGCTCGGGCACTTTCAGCGGGTCGTGGGGGGCCTTCCCGTCGATGGGGCCGGCGCCGTGCGAACCGTGGCAATCCGAACAGGTGGGCGCCTTCTCAGATCCGCGCGTGACCGCATCTCCGTGCACACTCATCTGATATGCCACGATCACCGAGCTCCGCGGAAGATTGTGTCGCGCCACGATGCGCTCGTCGGTGTGGCATCCGAGGCACAGCGATACGACCTCCCGTTTAAACTCGGCTTTGCGGACCTTGATCGCGCGAACCGCGTGAGTGCCATGGCATGCCGTGCAGCCGGGGGCATCGGGATCGTTCCGTGCCGCTGCGAGTCCGTGGACGCTCAGCGCCAGGGTCTGCGTCTCGGCAGCGTGGCAGCGAGAGCAGTCCACCCGTGCGTCGGCGAGTGGTTTGTGCGGGAGGACGCGCATCTGCGAATGACAGTCGTCGCACGAGAGTGCGGCGTGAGCGCTTCCGCGAACATCATCGGGGTTCATCCGCAACCGAGTGGGTGCTGCCCCGGGCTTTGAGGGCGCCGTCTGGCCATGGCAACGGACGCACCGTTCGTCAAGAGCTGCGTCGGTGGCCGCGGCCGCCGATGGGATCAGCGGCGCGAACAGGCACATCAAGACCATCAGGCCGGCAGGCCATGCGGCGCTGTGTCGGCTAGGAGACATCGCGGTCCTCCTTCTCTTTCAGGAGGCGTTTATACTCGAGGTAGTGCTCCTCCATCATCTCCTCCCTGCTGATCCGCCCGTCGATCCACGCGCGATTCATCGGAAAGGCACCCGGCTTGAGGTGCACGTTGTACATGTGCCAGATCAGGATCGCGAGAATAGCAAGAATAGCTTCGTACCAGTGGACAGCACGGGAGACGTCCAGAACTACCCCGGACCAGAACGACGCGCTCCACAGGATCACCCCCGTGACACTCATCACGATCGTCCCCCAGACGAGAGCCCAATACTCCAGCTTCTCCTTGTAGGTCACCCTGCCCATCTCGGGTGGGGTTTCGGAGAGGCCGAGCCCGAGCCGTAGAGTCTGCAGCAGATCCTGGAGATCTTTCCGGGGGCTGAACCAGAGGGCACTCACGTCCACACGCCCATCGGCCGTGAAGAACACGTAGTAGAGGTGATAGAAGCTCCCCCCGAGCATCCAGGCCGCCGCGATGCGGTGGAGGACCCCGCGCAGGCTGAACAGCATGTCGCCAGCCGGCCCGAACACCGCCGCCGTCTCGGCGGGCACCTTGAGCGCGAGCCCGGTCAGTGCCAGAACCAGAAAACTGATCATCAATACGAGGTGCTGGACCCTCTGGTTGAATGTCATCCGATAGAAGCTCTCCGGCACCACGCCGTGCTCGATTCGCAGCTCCTGGAGAACCCCTTCGTCGAGGCCGCGCGACTGAAGCTCGTTGAGCAGCTCAGCGCGGATCTCTCGTATCAGCTCCTCCCGCAGTCCCTGTCTTGACTCCGGTTCCATCACGTCTCCTCAACCGGGACGGCGTTCGTGCAGCGCCGCCCTTTCCCTCCAGCGGCCCGGCCCCTGATTTCTGAGCCCCCTTCACGCATCGGCATGGGTGTTCCTCTTGTGTCGACGGCGACCCGCGTAGTCGATAGCATTGTGGATGATCATCCCGCCGAGAGTCCCGCCGATGATCAGGATGTAAACGGCGCGGACCAGCTGCAGGACCCAGTCGTCGGGTTTGGTGATACTCGAGTGGACGTCGCTCTTCGCGAACCGTTCTGTGGCCCCCATGTGGCAGCGCGGCTGCCCGCAGGTATCCTGAAGGTTTTGGGGATGGATCGAGCTCGACGGATCGCTGGCCGGCTTGATGTCGTGGTATTGGTGGCAGCTCACGCAGTTGGCCACCACGGTGGATCCGTACTTGGTGCCCAGCCCGTGGAAGCTCTCCCTGTATGTCTCGACCCTCTGCACGCTCACCCCGAATTTCCCCACGATTTCCTTGTCGGCGTGACAAGTCGAGCATGTCTCGACAATCCGCGTGACATAGACCGATGAGCTCGGATCTGTCGGCGCCCGAATCGTGTGCTCGCCATGGCAGTCGGTGCACACCGCCGGCTCGGTCTTCCCTTCTGTCGAGACCACGCCGTGGATGCCGGAGCGATACGACCCGAGAGCGCTCGGGTGGCATTTCCCGCAGACGGCGGCGACGTGCGGCCTTGTCAGCGGGCCATCGGCATCGTCGCGGGCATGAATGTCATGCGCACCGTGGCAGTCCGAACAGACGGCCGCGATGTTCATGCCGTACTTCAGGACGGCCTTCCCATGAATCGATTCGGCGTAGCTCTGAGCCGCCCGGGGCATTCCCGGGTGACGCTGCAGGAATCCGGAATCACCGTGACACGCCCCGCACGTGGCCGGCTGCTTGAGATGAAACACGCTCGACCTCGGATCGCTCTTGGGCAATATGTAATGGGTCCCATGGCAGTCACGACACCGGGCCGCCTCGGTCTCCCCCTTCTTCAACGCGATCCCGTGCACACTCCGCTCATGCAGCTCGCGGAGATCCTCGTGGCACGTGCCACAGCCCACATCGGCCACCTCTTCCGCATGAGGGAAATCGGCGACTCCGGCCAGATCCTGATGGCAATCCACACAGCCCAGCGGAGCGTGGACGGAAGATCCCAGGGCAGACTCGTCCACGAACATCGAGACCTTTCTGCCCCCCTCGTACTCCCGGACCAGTGTGTTGTCCGAGTGGCAGACCATACAGTCTTCGTTACTCTGTGCTCGCACTCCCGGCGAGACCCACAGGAACACCATTGCCACCGCTGCGATGGCCCATTGTTTGAGTGCAATCCCGGCTTTCACCATCCGCCGTGCTCCGGAGCTGAATCGCAGTCGCCCTTCGCCGCGACGTTTCTCATCGTGCACTTTGCATTCTGCATTTTGCATTCCGACGCTCCACCCCGTCTCGGGCCACTCACCGCCGATCACCTGCGCAGCCCTTCCAGCCGCTTCACCGCCTCGGCTATGACGGCACTCGCGTACGCGTGATTATGCACCGCGCGGCTGAGTTTGACGGTCTCCACAACCTTCTCGATCTCGTCGATCTGACTCCGCCGCGCGGCCACGTCCAGGCCGTCAGCCTCGGCCTTCGCGAGTTCCTCACGGGCGCGAGCGAAGGCGAGCGTCAGGCCGGAGTATCCGCTTTCCATCGCCTTCTCCCACTGCACTGCAAGTGCGCCGTACTTCTCTTCCCCGTGACAGTCGGCGCACTTCTGCCTCAGCTCCACGAGGCTCTCCTCTTTGGTCAGATCATGACAGTCGGTGCAGCTCATGTCCGCCATCTCCCCGCGGACTGGCTTGACTCCGAGCAACCGCTGGCTCCCTTTCAGCAGATTGGCCTGCGCGACGTGGCAGCGTTCGCACGGCAGCGGAGCGTCACCGCCCTGGTGATGGCACTGCATGCACCCGTCCTTCGTGATGATGCGCTGCTTGTGCTTGTCGGGTGAGTGACAGGTAGTGCATTCGAGACCCATGTCCACGGCATGCAGGCTGTGCGGGAAATCGTGCCGCATCTCATCGAAGTACAGCGTCTCGGGAACGCCGATCCGATTGTGGCAGAATTCGGTGCAGTAGCCCGAAGCGCTCGTGAGCGAGGCGGGCATGTGGGACCTGATGTCCACTGGCTGTCGGATCGATTTCCCGACTTCCTCCAGCAGGCTCACGGTCTCCTTCAACAGCTTCACCGCGTACTCGACGTTGTGCGCCGCTTTCCCGTCCTTGACGAGCATGAAATTGTCAGATGCGGCCGCATAGAGGTCCTGCGCCTGCCCCAGCACCGCGGGTTTGACGCCTCGTGCGGACCTGAGGGACGAGCCGACTTGGGCCACATAAGGCGCCACGGCATCGGTGGCCTCGCGCCCGGCGCGTATCCAGTCGTCGAGCATCAGATCGTACCCCTTGCCGTGGCAGACGACGCAGGCGCGCCGGCGCACGGCGAGCGAGGAAACCCCGGCGGCCGTCCCGGCTGCGGGCACATGACAACCATCACAGCTCACCTGGGCGGCGAACATCCGGCTGGGCGTGTCCGGGACCCCCTGCCCGCTGGTGCCGAGATAGAGCTCCTTCTGTGCCGAATGAAGCTTCTCGTGGCAGTTCTCGCACCGCACCTCGAGCGCCTGGATCATCGAGAACTCTCCGTGCTCGATGCGGTTGTGACAGGTCAGACAACGGATGCCCTGACGCGTCACGTGGGTATCGTGAATGAGCTGGAAGTTCTCGTATTCAGCCAGCCGCTCGACGTGGCACGAATAGCAGCGGTCGCGCGGGACATCCCCAGCGCCACGCGCCACGTCCAAGTGGCACTGATTGCACTGCACACCGATCTTGAGGTACGACTCGTGACTGAACGAGAATCCGGCATGCTCGACAATCTTCTTCGGCGTCCCGTGACAGGAGGGGCAGCCAGTCACCGAAGATCCGCGGGGCGCACCCTTGAAATGACAGAGGAAACAGACTTCCTGCTGCACGGCCAGGTGCCCTCCCTGGACGATCGTCGAGTGACAACTGGCGCATGTGAGCTGTTCGCCCCGCTTCCGGCTGACCAGGTGCTCCTTGTGGCTGAACGGAATCGTGCCGTTGAACAGAGTCGGTCGTGAGAGATCCTCGGCCGCGTGGCAGCCAGCCTGGCGGCAGCTAGAGTCGGGCACCTCCGCCCTCGGCCGCGGATTGTGAAGGCCGGTGAGGTACTTGAGCGCGGAGACCGTGAAAACGCCGACGCCGTAGCCAGGATGGCACTTGTAGCAGGCGGTGTCGTTGTGGCTCGACGTCCTCCACTGTTCGACATACGGCCGCATGTAATGGCAAACCCCGCAGAAGCCCGCGCTCCGGAGGCTGAAATGGAGAACAGTGGATGCGATCGCGAGCACAAGAGCCAGGCCGGCAACCACCGTCCACATCACCGGGCGCCTCGAAAACCAGCCGGCGAATCTCATTTCTGCCCGCCTTCAGGTTCTTCCTTCGAAACGATCTCCTCATACTCGATCGGGTGCTCCTCCTTCATGCGCTCCTCGGTGATCCGCCCGTGCCACCACATTAGGCTGCCCGGGAATACATGGGGATTGATGTGCACGTTGTACATGTGCCAGATGACAATGGCCAAAGTTGCAAGCAGCGCCTCGTCCGAGTGGACTTCGGTCGCGATATCCATCGCAAACTTCGGGAGAACACTCATGGCCTCGTTCTCGAACCACAGGATCAGACCGCTCCCGATCATGATCACGCACCCCCAGTAGACAGCCCAATAGTCGAATTTCTCGACATAACTGAACCGGGGGAATCGCGGCCTGATTGTGCTCCAGCCGGCCATGTACCGCACCTGCAGGAGCACGTCCGTGATGTCCTTCCATCGCGGCAGCAGCAACCAGAAGTCACGGCGGCCGAAGCGGCTGAGCAGGGTGTAGAGGAGGTGGTAGGCGGCGACAAAGATCAGCCCCGAGGCTCCGATACGATGGATCAGCCGGCTGGACTCGATGCCGCCCAGGAGGCGAATAAACCCCTGGAGCGGCTCCCAGTCGGGGAATTTTAGCGGCATCCCTGTCACGATCAGCAGGATGCAGCTCACGAAAAGCACCATATGCTGGAAACGGAAGTTCCGGGTGAACCGTTGGAACGTACGCTCGACCTTCTTCTCCCGCTCCTCTTTCGCCTTCCGCGCATGGCGCGCCCGCGTGCGCGCCTCGTCCTTCACCTCCGCCGCCAGCCGCTCGAGAAGCAGTTGCTGCACACCGGCATCCGAGATCGCCTGCTTCTCCTCGGAGGTCAATTCTCCCTCGATCTTTCTGGCCAGCTCCTCGACCAGCTTCAGGTGTTCCTGTTCACTCATGTCCGCCCTTTCGAAGCGCCTGCAGCTTGCGGTTGAAATCGAGAGCAATGTGGAGCGCGAGTCCGATCATGACGGTGATGGTCAAGTATTTGAAGAAGGCCGCCACGTAGTAGATGATCCCGGCCTCCGGCCGCTCAGGGTCCACATGGATCTTCCCCTTTGCGTAGTTCGCGTTGGCTCCTTCGTGGCAGCCCGTGTGACCGCAGGTCGCTGGGATGTTTCGCACATTCACGCTGGACAGTGGATCCGCCGGCGGTCTGATGTCGTGAGTCATGTGACAGCTCGAGCAGTTCGCCACCGTGCGAGACCCGAACTTCGTCGCCACACCGTGAAAACTCTCCTGATACGTGGCCACCTGTTCGACGTCGATCCCGTACTTCCCTACGATTCCCACGGCGGCGTGGCAAGTGGAACACGTAGCCGAGACATGTGCGGGCGCAACAGTCGAGGAGGGATCCGCGGGCGCGAGCACCCGGTGCTCGCCGTGACACGACGTGCATGTCGGGGCATCCGGATTCCCATGCGCGACGGCCGTTCCATGGATGCTGCCCCTGTATTGCGCGAACTCGTCCAGGTGGCAGGACCCGCACGTTGCCGCGACCGCAGCCCGGAAAACTCTGGAGCCCGGTTTCTTCGGATGCTGAATGTCGTGCGTCCCGTGGCAGCTCTGGCAGACCGGCGCCTTCGGATTCCCCTTCGCCACCTCGATGGCGTGCACGCTCTGTGCATAGTCCAGATACGCATCCGTCTGCGGCGCCCCCTCAGGGTTCCCCTTGTAGTGACACCGGGTGCACGAAACTCTCTTTGGCGGCTCCGCGTGCGGGATCTCGACCACATCCGAGTGGCAATCGACACAGATCCGCTTCGCATGAACGGATTTCTGTAGCATGTTCAGATCCACATACAGGCTTCGGACTTCGCCGCTGTCGAGAATCTTCCGAAAGTCCCTCTTCCCGTGGCAGATCATGCACTTCTGCATCTGGAGCTGCGCCGGCAGCAGCGATGGGACGAGCAGACACGTCAGGCCGGCTAGCATCCCTAGGCGTCCCAATCTCACGGCCGCTCCCGCTCCTTCCTCAGGCGCTCAAACTCCACAGGATGAAGCTTGCGGACAGCTTCGAGTGGTACCACGCCCGTCAGTGCCGTCCCCGGCAGGGTCACACGGCCCGGAGAGGCGTGGACGTTGTAGATGTGCCACAGGAAGATCGCCACGAAGGCGAACGTGGCCTCGGATCCATGGAAAATGCGTATGATGTCGATCACGAACTTGGGAAACAGTGCCATCGTCTCCGATCCGAACCACAGGAGTATCCCCGTGGCAATCATCATGATCGTGAGGAACGCCACAGCCCAGTATTGGAATTTCTCGCGAAACCCGAACCGGTCCAGCTCCGGGGCCGCTACGTCCTGTCCGAGATTCCTCCGGACTTGAGCAGCGAAATCTCGCAGATCTTTCCTGGCCGGCACCAGCTTCATCAACTGGCGATGTCCTTCCTCGGTGAAGACCACATAGATGAAGTGCCACATGACCACGACCGCCATGCCGACGCCCGCGATCCGGTGGATGATCCCGCGCGCCGCGAAGCCTCCCTCGAGGCGGATGAAGAACTCCGCCACCGCGCTCTGGTGGAAATGCAGAACAAAACCGGATAAACAGAGAAAAAGCACGCTCAGAACGAGCACGCCGTGTTGGAGCCGCAATGCCAGCGGCATCCACTGAACCATCTCCAGTCCGGACGCGTTCTCTTTCTCAGCCGCCATCGGTCATACCTCCCAGTGATGCCGGCGCACCGCCGGCTATACCTGCCGACCTCCCGACCCTCCGCCATTCCCGGGGGTCTCCGACTGACCGGCCCACGATAGCAATATTGCTCAGCGTTGTCAATAATTAACTAGGTTACGCTGGTATCCGGCAGAGGTTGTTCCTACTCTCTTGAATACCCCCCGTTAGCGTTCCCGTCTCAGAAGTGCAAGATTCCATGGACCCAATCAAGAGGAGCGAGGCCGACGGTTTGCTACCGCAGCTCCCCCCAGCACCGTATTGCAGACATCGTCGGCTGTCGGGCGAGCCGGGTGGACGAGAAGAACGCTCTCACGCGCGGGACGCGGTCCTAAACCTAGCTGTGTGCCCCGGGGTCGGGCCGATACGCACGCAGCGCCGGCTTACGGCTCCGGGTTGTCCAGAGATTGGCAGAGCGCAGACTGAGGCAGCGATATGTCCGCCACCGTCGCTTGCGTCACCGCGCCTTGGTAAGCGGCAGCACACTGACGCGCCGTCGACTTCCCGGCAACGACCATCGGAGTTGCACGAACACGCGAGGTGACCTTCACGGTGTGCATGAAACTGGGACAGGAATTTCCCCCGGTGTCGGCATGAAGCGCCATCGCCTTGCGGGCACCGAAGCTGTAGGTCGAGCCCATGAAGGTCAGCTCGCCGACGGTGGAGAATCCGACCTGACCGCTCAGGTACTCAGTCTTCTTCCCCCCGAACGTTCTGGCCCAGCTGACTGTCTCACCCTTTCTGCTCAGCAGAAGAATGTCCTCTTCCGACCCTTTCCGCCGCGTTGTGCCGCCCAGCACGAGGCTGCCATCCGAGCCCGGAGCGAGGACATACCCGTCTTCATCACCACCACAGTCATACGAGATCTGCGACATGAGCTTGCCGGCCTTGCTCATTTTCACAACCCACAGATCCGGGTCTGACGCGCTGCCCCACCCATCGGGGTCCTCGGCACCAACAACCATGAACCCGCCGTCAGCGAGCTGGATGACATCATTGATATCGTAGCCGTAAGGATCGGGTTGAATGAGGAGAAGCTGGCGCACGAGCTTTCCGCCGCTGTTCAGCCATGTCATGGTCCCCATCTGCTCTAAGTAGATGTTATTTATTTCTGCGCCGCCCACGCCTTCCTCGGTGCTCACCAACACGTATCCGCCATCCTTCGTCGGGGTGAAATCTGCGGTTTCCGGGGCTTTGCCGTAGTCTGGCCCACCAGGGAGCCGGATGTTCTCTCTGATTGCGGTGTCCCCATCCCTCTTTGACCAGGAGACCCGTGACCAGGTCACTTCGCGAGAGGTGCTGATCAGACTTTACGACACGGCCCGTTATCCCCTTCTCTCGTGGCGTTCCATCGGATAAGGTTTGAGGGAAATGGACAGGAAGAAGAGCAAGTAGCGCCTCAGCGGACTGGAGTGAGTCTATCGTGGACGCAAACGCGGACGTGGTCGTGGACGAACAGCCGTTCACTTCGTCTCCGGTTACGACTACGTCCGCGTTGTTCCCGGGGGGGCCACCGACCCCACGAGACTGAGGACCAACGAAAGGAGGTAACATGGGCTTCACACTACCAGGGCTCGTACTTCTCTTGGTCATCGCCGGCATCTGCGGCGGCATTGGCCGAGCTATCGCGGGGGGGACCCATGGCGGGTGCCTTGTCTCCATCGCTCTCGGCTTCATCGGAGCTCTGCTTGGGTCGTGGCTGGCGAACCAGATGGGTTTGCCGGAGCCGTTTTCCATCCTCATTGGCGGGCGTACCTTCCCGGTCCTCTGGTCGATCATCGGTGCCGCGCTTTTTGTTGCGGTCGTTCATCTGATTTCCCGGCGGAGCTGAACGGGACGCTCGGCACTGTTTCCTGGAGCGCAATAGATGCGAATCCAGAGATCGCCGCCCGGGCCGCGGAGGACCTCGGTCCACCTCGTCTCTCGGCGCCCCTTGAGCCGCTGTAGCCCTTGACCCTTGCTGTGGCCGAGTTACCATTCTGATCAGCCGATACGAGGGAAGGGAGACAGATGGCCCGCCGGAGATTGTTCTTGACACTCGTGCTTGTGTTCTGCGGATTGGTCTTGGCAATCGTGGCCGGCGCGGCCGCGGGCCGGAGACACGTCGCGCACCGGCTCCACAACGAGATCATCCGCGCCATGGAAGGAGCGTTCGACGGCACGGTCGCACTCGAGGACTTAGAGCTTTCGGTGGGCCGCGAGGTGAGAATCCTCGGAAGAGGACTTGTCCTTCGGCGGAGGGGGAGCGACACCCTGCCGCCACTCATTAGGATCGACGTATTCTCGGTGGAGGCCGGTATCGTCGACGTTTTCCGATCTCCACGGCGAATCCGGCAGGTGACGCTGACCGGACTTGCCATCCACATCCCACCACGAAAAGAGAAGGTACTGACGGCGGACCGAGCGGACTCGGGGGCCCCTCCGGCCGGCGGTCGCCCAACGGATTCGCGAGAGAGAGCGATGACGCCGTTCGCGAACGGGCCACGCTTCCTCTTGGAAACGATCCACGCCGACGGCACCCGGCTCGTGATTCATCCGAAAGACACACGCAAGGAGCCGTTGCTCTTCGAGCTGTACAGGCTCACGTTGAGCCCCGGCGCCGACGGACACCCGATGACGTACAAGGCGCTGCTGAAGAATGCGAAGCCACCGGGCTTGATCAGCACGGAGGGAGAGTTCGGCCCTTGGCGCGCCGAGGATCCCGGTGACACCCACCTGACCGGCTCGTACGTTTTCAGCAACGCGGATCTCTCGGTCTTTAGGGGCTTATCAGGCACCCTGTTCTCGACCGGTGGATTTCGAGGCGTACTGCGCCGCATAGAGGCGTGGGGAGCCACCGACACGCCGGACTTCACCGTCCGCACGGGCGCTCAACCCGTCCGGTTGGAGACCGAATACAAGGCCATCATCGACGGGACCAACGGCGATACACTCCTGCAGCCGGTCATAGCTCGATTTGGTAGCTCCGAAGTCGTGTCCTATGGCGGTGTGTACCAGCGCGAGGGCAGCCATGGAAAATCAGTCGTCTTAGACACGGTCATGGAGGACGGCCGAATCGAAGACGTCATGCGACTCCTGGTGCCGGGCACGCCTCCGCTCGTGGGTGGCCTCTCCTTCACTTCGAAGATGGATCTGCCTCCTGGTGATCTGGATGTGGTCGATGCGCTTCAGCTTCAGGGCACCTTCGGTGTCGAGGACGCGGAATTCGCAAGTCCTCGCGTCCAGGGGAAGATCGACAGACTGAGCATGAGAAGCCGTGGTCAGCTCGAGGAAACAACCGACGAACGGATCGTCAGCGACCTCGGAGGGGTATTCGTGCTCAGGGATGCTGTCGCTTCGTTCTCGAAGCTCACGTTTCGCGTGCCGGGTGCGAGGGTCTCGATCGAAGGTGACTACGGCCTGACGACTCAGGCGCTGGATTTTCAGGGCAGGCTTTTCATGCAGGTCAAGATCTCCAAGACACAGAAGGGAATCAAGAGCCTCCTCCTCAAGATTGTGGACCCGTTTCTCGCGGGCAAAAGCGGGGGCACCGAGCTTCCGATCAAGATCACCGGCACCCGGGCTGATCCGAAGATCGGTCAGAATTTCTGGGGCGATAAGAAGAAATCGCGGTAGGCCGAGAGTGGGACAATGTCATACCTGGTATGAGTATCGCCCGGGAGGAGCGGCGGTGCCGAGACAGTGCGATGATGGGGTCAGGGTGACTGGATGAGTCTTCCCTGTACGACTCTTCCATTCGCTGCTTCCCGTAGTCTCTTACAAGTTGCGTGTTGACACGAAATGGCAAGACTCTCGAGAGCGCGAGATCCTCCGAACCCCCTCTCAGGAAAGCAGGAAGGGAGGAATGCAGGAACGGAGCAGTCATCTCCGGAGCTCAGGGTGGCATCGAA
>JACPPM010000079.1 GCA_016191015.1 Acidobacteriota bacterium
GAGGCGGCTAGATCTTCCGAACTCCTCTCAGGAAAGCATGAGGGGAGGAATGCAGGAACGGAGCGGTCGTCTCGGCCGATCGAGGTGGCTCGGAAGAACGCTCTCACTCTCCACGCTCTCAAGCGCGGCGGAGACGCAACCAATGCAGGTTGCGGCTCGGCCGCGTCAGGCTCGTTCGGCGGCTCCGCCTTGATTGAGATGCTCGGCCCGAACGCAGCCGGGTTCCGCAATACCACCAAGTCACTAAGACACCAAGAACCCAGCACGAAGGTTCCTTCGCCTCTTGGTGCGGCTTGGTGTCTTTGTGTCTGGGTGGTTTAGACGCAGGATCCCTCACCCCCGCCTGACAACATGTTGGTAGGGAATAGGCGCTGAGGGCCACAATTGTGATTCCTAGGCGGCCAGCTTGAAATGGCCGACGATGCTCTCGAGCTCGTGGGCAAGACGCGCGAGGTCTTCGCCCGCGCGCGCAGTCTGTTCAGCGCCGGCCGACGTCTCCCGGGCGATCCCTGCAATCGACTCGACCGAAGCGCTCACCTGCTCAGCTGCCGCCGACTGCTGTGTCGCCGCCGTCGCGATCTGGGTGATCATCTGGCCCACCTGGTCGGCCATCTTCACGATCTCACCCAGAGCCTGCCCTGCCTTGTTGACTTTCTCGACGCCGTCGGTGACCTGTGTCGTGCCCTCCTCCATCGACCGCACCGCCTCGACCGTGTCGGTCTGGATCTTTCTGATCATTCCGGCGATCTCCTTTGTCGCTTTCGTGGTGCGCTCGGCCAGCTTCCGGACTTCATCGGCGACGACGGCGAATCCGCGCCCCTGCTCCCCGGCCCTCGCCGCCTCGATGGCGGCGTTTAGTGCGAGCAGGTTCGTCTGATCCGCGATGTCGTTGATCACGTCGACGATCTCGCCGATTTGATTGCTGCTGGCACCCAGCGCCCTCACCGTGCTCGCCGACTGATTCACCGTGCCGGCGATCGCCTGCATGGCATCGACCACTTCGCCCACGACTCCGCCCCCGGCCTCGGCCGTGGAGGACGCCGCCCGAGCCGCATCCGCAGCCCGATTGGAATTCTCGGAGACTTCCAGGACCGTGGCCGACATCTCCTCGATCGCTGTCGCCACCTGCTCGGTCTGGACCTTCTGGCGCCCGGACCCCTGAGCGGATTGCTCGGCGGTCGCCGACAATTCCTGCGAAGCTGCCCCGATCCTCGATGTGGCATCTCTCATCCGACCCGTGATTCCCCGCAGATCATCGATCATCTTGTTGACCTGGGCGGCGAGCCGACCGATCTCGTCAGTGGAATCGGCTGCCACGTTTTCGCGCAAATCTCCTTGCGCGACCTTCGTGACCACTTGCAGTATCGCGCTGGTCTGCATCGCGACGGTCCGCGAGGTGAAGTATCCGAGAGCCGTGGCCAGAAGCGCACAGAGGATCGCGGCGATCAGCGCGCGTCGGCTGTCGCCGCGGGCCATCTCCGCCGTTGCGTCATACGTGTCCTTGCTTGCATCGCCTTGCAGCTTGATCAGGTCGAAGAGGACGTCTCTGGCGTCATCGAATTTGTTTCCCACAGCCGTGCTGGCCAACCTCTTGGCATCCTGGAAATCACCCCTTTCGATCGCCGGAATCACGACGCTGTCCCTGTCGCCGGTGTAGTCACGCCACGCCCTCTCGAATTGGGTGACGAGCTCCTTCTCCTCGTCCGTCAGCGAGGCGCCGGTGTACTTCTTCCACAGTCTGTCGATCTCGGCATCGCTCCTACGAATCTCCTCGACTCCTCCTGCCGCGACCGACACATCCTCAGAGTTCACAGCCATGAGCACGTTCTGGCGAATATGCATCGAATGATAGACAATCCCGCTCAGGTCCTGCAGCGGGACCACACGGTCGTGGTAGAGAGAGTCGAGGCCACGAGTCGCCTCGTCGAGCGAATCCCACGACTGGTAGGTGACGGCCGCCAGGGCGGCGATCGCGGCGAAAAACGCGAGGAAAAACTTCCCGGCGATGGGGAGATTGCGAAACCATTTCATCGGTCACTCCTTGATGGAACCGAAAGACTTTTAGCCTCATCGGATGGTATTGTGCGGAGAGTGGTCACGACAGCCGAGGCCGTCAATCGGCGCTCGCCCATATTCTCTAAAAACTCACAGCTCATCGACGTGCTCGCCTCCGTTCGGGGCGAATCAAGCTAGAGCTTCGGCATCACCTTCCTGTAAAGATAGAAAACGAGAAGCACCAGGACGGCCAAGATCAGGAGATAGGCTGCGAGATGGATCGTCGCGAAGACCCATGGCAGTACGAGTCTGATCAACCAGAGGACGATTGCGACGCAGATGATGATCGAGACGAGCGCCTTGATGTTTTTCATGTCACTGACTCCCTAGTGGCGGTGCCGCGATTCGCGGGAAAGAGCCGCGATCGGAGGCGAGGGGAGAATAAAGCCTGTCCCGCCGCGAGACCTTCATGCTTCGGATACTCCAGTTTCAAGCTTGGATTGTGATGCACTGTGCCATATAATACGCCGCTTGTCGATGGGAAGCACTATTATGATGAGAACCACGATCGAACGAATGGCGGGAGCGGCGGGGCGGGAGGCTGAGCTCTGTGGTTGGGTTTACAACAAGCGCAGCAGCGGCAAGATCCGGTTTTTGATCGTGCGGGATGGCACGGGGATCATGCAGGTCGTGATCACGAAACCGGAGTTGATGGAGACCTTCGACCGGCTCACGCAGGAATCATCGCTTGTCGTAAGCGGCAAAGTCCGGGCGGACTCCCGGTCACCCGGGGGCTTCGAAATGGAGGCCACGTCATTGGAGGCTCTCCAGATCGCCGGCGACTACCCGATCACTCCCAAGGAGCACGGCACTGCGTTTCTGATGGAAAACCGGCACCTCTGGCTGCGAAGCCAGAAGCAGTGGGCGATCATGAGGGTCCGCGCGGAGATCATCCGCGCATGCCGCGATTTCCTGGATGACAATGGCTTCCTCCTCGTCGACACACCCATCTTCACGCCGGCCGCGTGCGAAGGGACTACGACCCTCTTCGAGACGGCCTACTTCGAGGACAAGGCCTACCTCACCCAGAGCGGCCAGCTGTACAACGAGGCCACCGCGGCGGCATTTGGGAAGGTCTACTGCTTCGGACCGACCTTCCGGGCCGAGAAGTCGAAAACCCGCCGTCACCTGACCGAGTTCTGGATGATCGAACCTGAGATGAGTTTCGCGGGACTCGACGACGCCATGCAGCTCGCGGAGGATTTTCTCTATTTCATTGTCCAGCGGGTGCTCGAAAACCGTCAGCCCGAGCTCGCCGTTCTCCAACGTGATGTGGAGAAGCTGCGCCGGATCACCAGGCCATTCCCGCGTCTCAGCTATACCGACGCGGTCGAAATCCTCCGCAAGGAAGGTAATGAAATCGAGTGGGGAGGCGACTTCGGTTCACCCGACGAAACGGTCCTCTCCGCCAGGTTTGACAGCCCTGTCATGGTTCACCGATATCCGTCAGCCGTGAAGGCATTCTACATGAAGCCTGATCCGCAGAACCCCGACGTCGCGCTGTGCGTCGACGTCCTTGCGCCGGAAGGGTATGGCGAAGTCATCGGCGGAGGGCAGCGAATCGATGACAGTGAGCTGCTCAGATCCCGCATCGCCGCACACCAACTGCCCGAAGAGTCGTTCCGATGGTATGTCGACCTGCGACGGTTCGGTTCTGTGCCCCACGCCGGATTCGGAATGGGGATCGAGCGCGCCACGGCCTGGTTGTGCGGGATCGAGCACATCCGCGAGACGATCGCCTTTCCAAGAACGATTTACAGGATCTACCCGTAACCTATCAGCCTTTAGCAGTTAGCTGTTAGCCATTAGCTCCGGAGGAAAAAAGGAGAGTCGTACGACAGATGAGAACGACAGACCGCAGCCCAAGATCCTCGGATTCAACAACCTGCCTCAGACACTCATCGGTCCCAACCCAACAGCTAAAGGCCAAGGGCTAACAGCTCATGCCGACCAGAGACCTCGAGAAAACCGACCCGGCTGTCAGAGCAGATGCGATGGCACCCGGTCCACTGCTGCACCCAACCCGAGTCGGTCTCGTGAGCCTCGGTTGCGCAAAGAACCTCGTCGATTCCGAGAAGATGCTGGGAAAGCTCGTCGCCGCCGGCTGCGAAGTCGTCGGGACCCCGGAAGACGCCGACGTGATCATCGTCAACACCTGCGGCTTCATCGCCGATGCCAGGAAAGAAAGTGTTAACACGATCCTCGAGATGAGCCGTCTCAAGCAGAACGGGAAGCGCCTGATCGTCACCGGGTGCCTCGTCCAGCGCTATGCGCAGGAGCTCAAGAAGGAGCTCCCCGAAGTCGACGCCTTCCTGGGCGTCTCCGGTCAGGATGCGATTGTCGGTCTGGCCGGCCTCCAGGATATCGGCGTTTCCGCCCTCGCCGAAGCCAGGCGCACTCATACGGGTCCGGCCCACTTTGCCTATCTCAAGATCTCAGAGGGCTGCAATCTGGAGTGCTCCTTCTGCGCGATTCCCGGCATCCGAGGCCCGCAGCGCTCTCGACAGATCCCGGAGCTGGTGGCCGAGGCCGAGGAATTGGCCTCAACGGGAGTGACCGAGATGGTCCTCGTGGCTCAAGACACGACAGCGTACGGGAGGGATCTGGCAGAAAGGCCTACATTGGCCGCACTCATCCGGGCCCTCGTCCCCATCGAGGGCCTCCGGTGGATCCGACTGAACTACCTGTACCCGAACCATCTGAGCGATGAACTGCTGGAGACCATCGCAGGCGAACCGAAGGTCTGCAAGTACATCGACATGCCCTTGCAGCACAGCCACCCCGAGGTGCTGGCGGCGATGATGCGGGGTGGCAGCGCCGCCACTCACCTCCGCCTCCTCGAACGAATCCGCGCCCTGGTGCCTGGTGCGTTCCTGCGCAGCACCTTTATCGTCGGCTTCCCGAACGAGACGATCGAGCGGTTCGACTCGCTGCCGGCATTCCTGAGGGACGCCGCCTTCGATCACGCCGGCGTGTTCACGTACTCGCGAGAGGAAGGGACGTCTGCGTGGCAGCTTGGCGATCCCGTGTCCGAACGCGAGAAGCGGCGCCGCAGGGCGGTCGCGATGCAGACGCAGCAGGAGGTCAGCGTTCTGAACAATACGGGGCGGATAGGACAGGTGCATGATGCTGTGGTCGAAGGAGTCGGCCGCTTCTACTATATATGTCGTATGGCTGGGCAGGCCCCCGAAGTTGATGGGATGACGCGGGTCAGGCGCGCTACGGAGGCCGGTCTCCAGCCGGGTGACTACCTGACGGCCCGGATCACCGCCGCCGCCGCCTATGACCTCGAGGCGGAGATCGTTCCTCATGCCTGAGATTCCGAGCGCGGCGGTGGAGGAGTCGCATGCGTCCGCTCGGAGGGCGCGTTCGAGAATAGCCGTCGGCGGAGTGGCCCACTTGATCGCGAGCGGGTTTTACGCCGGTCACTTCCCGTTCGCGCCCGGCACGGCAGGCAGTGCGGTTGCGATCCCCATCCTGCTCCTTCTGAGAATGGGCGGCACCGCGGTGTACGGTGCCGGCCTCATCGTGATAACGGCGCTGGCTGTTTACACAGCAGGAGTCACCGAGCGCCAGGTTGGTCGGCATGACCCATCATGCGTGGTCGCCGACGAGATCGCCGGGATGCTGCTGACGATGCTGTTCGTGCCCTTTACCGTGACGTCGCTCGCTGTCGGGTTTCTGCTCTTCCGGATCGCCGACATCATCAAACCTTTCCCGGGCCGGAGATGCGAGCGGTTGCCGGGTGGATGGGGGATCGTCACGGACGATCTGGTTGCGGCGCTGTACGCGAACGCCGTGCTGCAGCTGATCTTTCGCGTTCTCACATGAGCTCCGTCAGGAATGCCGAGATCATTGCGATTGGCTCCGAGCTGCTGACGCCGCTCCGGAGTGACACGAACTCGCTTCACATTACGAGGCGCCTCAATGAGGTCGGCATCGAAGTCCGCCGGAAGACGGTGGTCGGTGATGCGCTCGACGATCTGACCGATGCCGTTGCCGGGGCGATGGCGAGAGCTGATCTCGTGATCACGATGGGAGGGCTGGGGCCGACTGAAGACGACCGAACCCGTGAGGCAGTTGGACGGGCGACGGGGCGCTCTTTCGTCCGCTCGGAGGAATGGGTCGATTCCATGAAGGATCGTTTCGCGCGGGCGGGGCGAAGTCTCGGAGAGAACAACCTCAGGCAGGCGGACATTTTGGAAGGCGCCGAGCTGCTCACGAATCCGAAGGGGACGGCGCCGGGGCAGTGGTTGCCTGGCCGCTGTTCGATCTTGATGCTCCCGGGACCGCCGCGCGAGCTAAAGCCGTTGTTTGACGGCGAGGGCATGGCGCGGATCGCACCGCTGGCGGCCGGAACCGGGAGGGTGCTGACGAGAATTCTTCGCATCACGGGCATGACCGAGTCCCACGCTGACTCTCTGGTAGGGCCGATCTACCGCGACCTGGTCAATCCGTCCGTGACGATCCTCTCGTCGCCGGGCTCGATCGAGCTGCACCTCAGGGCGGTGGGTGAGGGCGTACGGACGGCGGAGGAGCTGATCGCCGGGGTCGAGGCTCAGTTCAGGGAGAAGCTCGGGGAGCGCGTCTATGGTACGGACGATGAATCTCTGGAGACGGTCGTGGCCCGGATGCTGCTTGCCGCGAAACAGACGATTGCGACGGCCGAGAGCTGCACCGGCGGACTCCTGGCGGGGCGACTGACGGAGATCCCGGGGAGCTCGAACTACTTCCTGCGCGGCTTCGTTTGCTACACCAACGAGTCCAAGGTCGATGAGCTGGGGGTGCCAGCCGAGCTGATCGCGGCACACGGAGCTGTGTCGGCCGATGTCGCCGGCTCGATGGGTGCCGGCGCCAGAAGAATCGCTGCAGCGGATCTCGGTGTGTCGATCACCGGGATTGCAGGACCGACAGGTGGCTCTGCGGAGAAGCCCGTCGGCCTTGTCTACATATCCGTGGCGGACCGAGCGGGTGTCGTGACGACCGAGAATCGCTTTCCCGGCGAGCGGGGTGTGGTAAGATTCCAGGCAACACAACGGGCGTTGGACATGATCAGGATGAGGCTGATGGAGGGGTCGGGATAGTGCGGGTGACACACCCAGATCCCGCGATAGGGGCACATCTGGTTCGTCGCCCGCGTCGCTGCGGTGCTCATGTACAAGGGGGAGACACTCGTGGAGACTCATTGAGAGTCGTAGAGACTGGCCATCGGTGGAGTCCTACTTTCTCAGACCGACATTGTTCCTCTCGGGAGTCTCTATCAGTCTCTGCCAGTCTCCACCAGTCTCTACCAGACTTCGCAGCGATCGGTGCAGCCCTGCTTTCGCACCCAGATGCACCGCGGGATCCGTGTTCCTGGCGATGAGGGCTTTCATCGCGCTTCCGGTCGCTGCGGACATTCAGCGACTGCTCGGCGAGGGCTGCAGGAAGCTCGCGGATGCCGGCGGCACGGGGATGCGCTGGGTGGCCCCGGCTCAGATCCATCTCACGCTCAAATTCCTTGGTGACATCGATGACGCCGCAGCGCCGGCTGTTTCGGAAAGGCTGTCGGCGGTGGCCGGGCGTTTTTCTCCGTGGAGCGCGCGGCTGCATGGTCTCGGTGCGTTCCCGAACCCCTCTTCTCCACGCGTGGTGTGGGCGGGTATCGATGACGACGGACGATCCGCCGCGGTTCAGGCGGAGGTGGAGGATGCTCTGGCCCGCATTGCGATTGCCAGGGAGTCCCGTCCGTTTGCACCTCATCTCACGCTGGGACGGCGACGCCCGGGCGGGGCTTTCCGTCGCGAGACGCTCCGGGAGATCTCCATCGAACCAGCCGAATTCACCATCGACCGGCTCGTCTTGTTTCAGTCGACCCTGACACCATCAGGTGCGGTCCATCGTGAGGTCTCCGTTCACATGCTGGTGGCGCGCGCATGAACTATGGTTTGGTCGCAGCGGGGTACCTTGTGGGATCGATCCCGTTCGGCTACCTGATCGCAATGTGGCTGGGTGCTGGAGACATACGGACGAAGGGGAGCGGCAACATAGGGGCGACGAACGTGGTCAGGAGTGTCGGCGCAGCAGCGGGAGCGATGACATTCCTCCTGGATTTCTTCAAGGGAACTCTGGTCGTGTATGCGGCAGATCGCACTGCGGGACTCGACACGGCTGCTGCTGTTGCCGTCGCGGCCGTGCTGGGGCACAACTTTCCAGTCTGGTTGAGATTCAAAGGAGGTCGCGGCGTCGCCGTCGGTGCCGGTGTATTCATGGCGCTCACTCCCCCGGCGGTTGCCATCGTCCTGGGGATTTTCGCCGTCGTCGTCGCGACGACCAGGATCGTGTCTCTGGCGTCGCTGATCGCCTCCGGCGCCTTTCCAGTCATCGCGTGGTACTTTTACGGCGCACCGCGCACCGTGATCGTGGCTGGAGTTATCGTGGTGGGCTTGATCTTCGCGCGCCATTCATCCAACATCAACCGGCTCATCCGGGGTAAAGAACCCCGCTTCGGCCACCGATCTCACAACTAGCTGACATCTTCCGTGTCCCGAACTTTGAACTTGAAACTCTAAACTTTAAACTCGATCCGTGGAGCACCATGAACCTATCACTCTTCGGCGGCGGCAGTTGGGGTACGGCGCTATCGATTCACGCGGCCAGGGCCGGGCACGATGTGTTGCTGTGGGTGTACGACGATGGACTGGCTGATGAGATCAATCGGAGCCACGAGAACGCGAGGTATTTGAAGGGCTGCGCGATCCCACCGAAGGTTCGCGCGACCCAGGATCTCGGCGAGTGCGCTCGCTTCTCCGATTCCCATCTTGTCGTCGTCCCCTCGCATTTCTGCAGGAAGGTCTACGGGCGGATCTCGGAGACTGCTGGAGGTCCGGTGCGGCTTCTCAGTGCGACCAAGGGAATCGAAGAGGACACAGGGCTGCGGATGGAGGAGGTCGCTGCGCAGAGTATTCCGCGGTTGAGCGCCTATGCGGTGCTGTCGGGGCCCAGCTTCGCACTCGAGGTGGCCCAGGCCCATCCGACCGCTGTGGTCATCGCATCCAGGGACATCGCTGTCGCACGCGACTTCCAAGCGGCTCTGACAACCCCCGCCTTCAGGGTCTACGTCCATGGGGATGTGGTCGGGGTCGAGCTCGCCGCGTCGCTCAAGAACGTCATCGCGATCGCTTCCGGTGTCGTCTGGGGCATGGGGCTTGGTGCCAACACCCAGGCGGCGCTCATCACGCGTGGCTTGCACGAGATCACTCGCCTGGCAACGGCGATGGGCGGGCGTCCCGAAACTCTAGCTGGCCTGGCGGGAATCGGAGATCTGGTGCTGACATGCACGGGTTCGCTGTCACGCAACCGCTCCGTTGGCGAACAGCTCGGGAAGGGGAGGAAGATCTCCGAGATCCTCGGGAGCATGGTGCACGTGGCCGAAGGCGTGCGGACCACCCGATCGGCGACGCAGCTCGCCAGCCGTCTCGGTGTCGATATGCCGATTACCGTTCAGATGTATTCAATCCTCTACGAGGACAAGCCGCCAGCGGCCGCGCTCAAGGACCTGATGGAACGAGGACTGAAGGAAGAATACTGACGGAGACTAGCTTTTAGCCTTTAGCCTTTAGGCCGCTTAGCGGCCCATTCTTACCAACATGTTGTCAGATCAAACGAGGCCGAAGCCGAACAACCGCAGATTTCGCAGATTCCGCAGATTCGACCGCTGAGTAGTCACGGCCACGAGATGCGTGCTCGGGGAAATCTGCGCAATCTGCGGTTTCCCTTCGGGTCTTTCGGCTGCCGCAACGCGGGCTCTCGCCGCAGGGGCTGTCCTGCGACGAGCTTGTGGGCTCGGGAGGGCTCTGTTAAGATAGCGCGTGGCCGTTAATTCACACTAAGTTAAGGGCGATGTATACGCTCGTCTATCAGGACAAGGGATCGCAGAAGTCGTACCCGTTGAGGGACGGCGATACCACTATCGGGCGAGCGAGGGAGAATGACCTGCCCCTCCAGGACATGGGCATCTCGCGGCGCCACTGCAAGATCACGGTCCGGGACGATGGCTGTTTCCTGACGGACATGCACACGCTGAATGGTACGAAGGTCAACGGAGTGCTGGTTGAGGAGGTGCCGCTCAACGACGGGGACGAGATCCTGCTAGGCGGTTTCCCGATCAAGTTCCGGGTGAGTCCCGACGAGAGGGTGAGTCTACTGGACAACAAGCCGCTGGAGGCGGGGTTTGGTACTTTCATCCGGCCGGCGGGCGAGATCGCGAAGGCCTATGGAACGGAGGACACATCCGAGAACGAACGTCTTCCGGGTGTCCCGGAGGCGATCGGGAAGCCTGTCCGGGACATGGAGAAGACTTACAACGCCCTCAAGTTTCTGACGAAGGTCGTCGAGTCGATCATCAAGGTCCAGCCGCTCGAGCAGGTTCTCGAGACGATCATGGACATCGTATTCGACAATTTCCCGGTCGAGCGCGGATTTCTCATGTTGTATGAGAAGGAGACGGACCAGCTCGTGCCCAAGGTGGTGAGGATCACGAAGGCTGGACCCGGGGGCGAGAAGATTGCGATCTCCCGGACGATTGCGAACAAGGTCTTCCGTGAGAAGCAGGCGATTCTCACTCAGGATGCACAGGCCGACGCGCAGTTTCAGGCTGGTGAATCGATCCGGTTCCTTGGCATCCGATCGGCCATGTGCGTGCCATTGTGGCACCGCGAGGACGTGATCGGGATCATCTATGTCGATTCACTGATCCAGTCGAAGAGCTTCTCCGAGCCGGATTTGGAGCTGCTGACGGTCATGTCGAACTACGCTGCCGTTGGTATTGAGCAGGCGCGGTTGAATGCGCGCATTCAGGAGGAGATGAAGAAGAGGGCGAAGCTGGAGCGCTACCACTCTCCCGGTGTCATCAGCCGGATTCTCGACTCCCCCGAGACTGCAGGCGAATACGTTTTCGATCTGCAGGAGAAAGAGGTTTCGGTGCTATTTCTGGACATCGTGGGATTCACGTCGCTCTCGGAGTCCCTCGAGCCCCAGCAGGTTGCCTCGATTCTGAACGACTATTTCTCGCATATGACGGAGATCATTTTCGAGAACGAGGGGACCCTCGACAAATACATTGGCGACGCGATCATGGCCGTCTTCGGCGCGCCGTTTCCACAGGTGGATCATGCGCGTCGGGCCGTGCTCACCGCTCTGCAGATGCGGGAGAAGTTGAAGTCGGTCAACGAGCGCCGTGGTGACGGCCTTGTCGTGCAGGTCAGGATGGGTATCAACAGCGGCCGTGTGGTCGCCGGTGACGTGGGGTCTCCCAAGCGTATGGAATACACGGTGCTCGGCGACACGGTGAACGTGGCATCCCGACTGGAGTCGTCGGTGGCCGAGCCGGGGCAGATCATCGTGGGGCAGCAGACGTACGATATGATTAAGGATGAATTCGATGTGAGGCCGGTTGGCACTCCGACGATGCAGGGAATCTCGAAGCCACTGATGGTGTACGAGGTGTTGGACACTCGTGAAACGGAAAGCTGAGGTCCCCTTTGCGGGAGCGATCACCCAGAAATTCGACTCAAAGATTCTCTATTCGCTGCTCGCTGTCCTCCTGACGATTGCGATCGTTCCCCTGGTTTTGTACGGGGTCAAGTCGATGGACATCACCAGCGAGACGCTCGAAACCAATCTGCAGGAGCTCCAGCTCAATCTCGCAGCCTCGGTCGCACATGAAGTCACGCTCTACCTTGACTCCGTGCAGGCCCAAATCGGCGTGCTCGCCAAGGCGCTCGAGATCCGGGGACCTGATACCGAGCTCAAGAAGTCCTTCGAGGACCTGAAGCGGGGCGAGGGCGGTCTGGTGAACATCGTCTCGGACGGGGGAAGTTTCTATTCTGTCCGAGTCTTCGACAGCCAGGGGAAGTGGACCGAAGCAGGGTATTCGGTCGAGGACAAGAACGTAAACGCCGATTTGCAGGACGCTTTTTTTGCCGGGCTTGAGGGGAGGCCCTATGTCTCTCCGATCCCGGCCTTTTCGCAATCCCTGCAGGAGCCCGTGCTGGTGCTGGGGCGGCCAATGTACTCCCGCGGACAGGTCGCAGGCGTCGTCGCTGCGGTGGCGACTCTCGATCCCATTCTCCGGTCGCTGATCGAGAAGAGCCGCGAGGGCATGACTGCGTATCTGATCGACAAGGCGGGGACGATTTTCGCTCATCCGCTTCGTCAGAAGCTTCTGGAACGCAGCTCGATCGCCGATACGACCGTGTTCAAGGAGATGATCTCCGCGCGAGGCGTTGCAGCGACCAATTTCAGGTTCGACGAAAAGACGCCGTCCGGAGACGTGGCCATGGTCGCTACGTTCGACTGGGTCCCGCGGATGAACTGGGGAGTGGTTGTGCAGGTCGAAGCCCGGCGTGTGTATTTCCCCGTCCAACAGATGCTCCGGAACACTTTTCAGTGGGGGCTCATCGCGATCGTTGCCGCGATCGGTGTGGGGGTCTTTTTCGCGAAGAGGATCTCGACGCCGATCCAGCTTCTGGCCAAAGGCGCTTCGGCGATGGCCGAGAAGGATTTCTCGCACAAGATTGAAGTGCGGAGCCGCAACGAGATCGGACAGCTCGCCGCGACATTCAACATCATGAGCGATGAGATCCACGACTACGTCGAGAAGCTCAAGGATGCCGCCGAGGAGAACAGCCAGCTATTCCTTGGATCGATCAAGATGCTCGCCGCCGCAATCGACGAGAAGGATCCATACACGCGCGGCCACTCCGACAGGGTGAGCCGGTACTCCAAGGCGATTGCCAGGCACATGGGGCTGCCGGCCGCCGAGGTGGAGCGCGTCGGCATCTCTGCGCTCCTGCACGACGTCGGGAAGATCGGGATCAAGGACAACGTCCTGAGAAAACCGGACGCGCTGACGAGCGAGGAGTTCGAGCTCATGAAGCAGCACCCGATCAAGGGAGCAACGATCATGACCCCGGTGAGCCAGCTGCGCGGGATAATACCCGGGATCCGCAATCATCACGAGAACTATGATGGGAGCGGTTATCCCGACAAGATGAAAGGGGAGGAGATTCCGCTTGTAGCCCGGATTGTGTCGGTGGCCGATACCTTCGATGCGATGACGACGGACCGGCCATACCAGAGGGCGATGGACGCGGAATACGCGATGGGGAAGATTGCGTCGTGGATAGGGAAGAGGTTCGACGGTAGGGTGGTCGAAGCATTGGGGAAGGCAGTGGAGGCTGGCGAGATCCGGTTGATGCCGGCAGCTCGCGCCGTGGAGGTGCGGGTGCCGCAACCCGTGGAGGAGAAGCGATGATGGAGAGTTCAAAGTCGAGAGTTCAAGGTTTAGGAGTCGGAGGCGGGCTTGTCCGAGGGCGTGGGACGATGCTTCTCGGGCTTGGGTCGCTGCTCTGCGTCGTCGCGCTGGATGGGTGTGGCGGCAAGCAGACGGTGGAGAACGCGACTCAGGTGCAGCTCAACGATCCCGACTACAACTATAGATTCGGGGTGCAGTGCCTCAACCAGGGGAATATCCCTGCAGCAATCATGTCTCTCCAGAAATCCCTGGCGGCGAAGACTGACAACGCCGAGGCCTGGAATGCCCTTGGGCTGGCCCACTTCATGGGCAAGCAATACAAGGACGCGCTCGCTGCCTTCTCCAGCGCGTTGCAATACAACCCGGCCTTCACTGACGTGCACAATAACATCGGCATGGTCTACAGTGACATGGGCCTCTACGACAAGGCGAAGGCGGAATACAACAAAGTTCTGGAGGACCTCGTGTACCCCAAGCCCGAGGCCGCCTACTTCAACCTGGCGGTGGTCGCCCTGGCCGAGGGCAACCTGGATGCGACGTTGAACTACTGCCGGCTCGCCTTGAACATGAATCCCCGGTTTTCACGGGTCTACATCCTGATCGGGCAGGTGCATGAGAAGAAGAACGATCTGAGGGAGGCCATCGCGAACTACCGGGTCGGGGTGCAGGTCGATCCTGATCAGGTCGAGCTCAATTTCAATCTCGGAATGGCGCTGTTCAAGACGAAGCAGTACGAAGAGGCCCGCGATTTGTTCGAGAAGGTCGTGCGTCTCGCTCCGGCGACCAGTCAAGGAAAGCAAGCTCTCGAATACCTCCAGATGTACAAGTCGGCGTCATAGCCTCACTTGTCCTTCGAACCTCTTCTGAACGATCTCCTCGAATCTGTCGAGGGCTCTCTGTCGGCCGCGATGTTCGACAGTGAGGGCGAGCTGGTGCAGTTGGTCAGTCGGGCAGGCGTGGACCAGCACTGCCTTCGGCTCATCGGTGCTTACGAGTCCATCTTCCACCGGAGCCTCACCGACGTCCTCTCGCTCACGCACTGCACAAACGTCCGATACCATTTCGCATGCTACACAAGGGGCGTCATCCTGACCTGCCCCCTCGCGGACGGCTACTTCCTGATGCTCTACTGCGAATCGGGGTGCAACATCGGCCAGGCGCTGAGGCGACTGCGAGAAAGCCGGACACGAGTCGTGGAGGAAATGTGATCGCCTGCTGATCTAGACGGCGAACGACCGGCAGGAGGCGCTTCAGGGGCCCATTCCTCAGTTCGGATTGACCGCGTTCGCATGCCGCTGCTAGAATCGATCCCGCATGTCACAGGAGAGGAGACCGAAGAGCTACGGGCAGATCATTCGATCCATCACCGGTCGATATCCGCTCACCTACGTCCTCTCCTGGGAGGAGGACCGTGTCGAGAAGACACTGCGGGAGATCGCGGCTTCGCTCCCGAATCAGAACTTCCGATACATCTCGTGGACGGTGACGGCCGGGCTGGTCGAAGATGGCAACCTCATAGCGGATGTGACCGACCCGATTGCCGTCCTCGACACGATCCTGCAGACTCAGGAGCCTGCGATCTTCGCGCTCAAAGACTTTCATCCCTACCTCAAGCAGCGCGCCGACGTTGTCAGAAAGCTCCGCGACGTCTACTTCGCGCTCAAGAACAAACCGCGTTTCGTCTTCCTCCTCTCCGCACAGCTCGTCCTGCCGGTGGAGCTGAAGAAGGAGATCGAGGTGGTTGACTTCGAGCTTCCTTCGTACCAGGAGATCGAAGGGCTGTTCGACTCTGTCCTGCGTTCCTTCGAGAAACGTGGCGGGGCCATTGAGGTCGCCGAGGAGGAGAAGCGCAAGTTCGTCATGGCTCTCCAGGGGCTCACCATCAACGAAGCCACGCACGCACTGACGAAGCTTCTGAGCGGGCGAAAGGTGATTGACGCCGGCCTTGCCGCGATTTTGCACGAGGAGAAGAGGCAGATCACACTGAAAGAAGGGATCCTCGAGTATGTCCCGCACGTGATCGGGATGGATGACATCGGCGGGCTGGAAAACCTGAAGGAATGGCTGGCCCGCCGCAGCGACGCGCTCTCCGACGAAGCACGCGCCTACGGCCTCGCGGCACCGCGTGGTGTGCTCGTGATGGGCGTCACGGGGTGCGGAAAGAGCCTCTGCGTCAAGGCCATCGCCAATCTCTGGAATCTCCCCCTGTTCCGACTGGACATGAACAATCTCTACGCCGGGCTCGCCGGCCCGCCCGAGGAGGTGTTTCAGAGAGCGCTGAAGATCATGGATTCCGTCTCGCCGGCCATTCTGTGGATCGACGAAATCGAGAGCGGAATCTCGGACAAGACGGGTGAGGGAGCGGCTTCTCGCGTCCTCGGCTATTTCCTGACATGGATGCAGGAGCATGAGTCGCGGGTCTTTGTTGCCGCCACCGCAAACCGCATCGATCTGCTCCCAGCCGAGGTCCTCCGCCGCGGGCGATTCGATCAGATATTCTTTATCGATCTGCCGTCTCCGGACGAACGCGAGCAGATCTTCATGGTGCACCTCAGGAAGACGAAAGAAAGCGAGCCGATTTCGAAGTTCCATCTCAGCCAGCTCGCAAAGGCCACGAAGGCGTGGAGCGGGGCTGAGATCGAACAGGCGGTGACCTCCGCCATGTATGACGCATTCGCCGAAAAACGGCCGATGATCGTCGACGATCTTTATCGGTCGATCAGTCGAATGGTTCCGCTGGCGACGACGATGTCAGAGCAGATCAAGAAGCTGCGGAGCTGGGCGCACGACCGGGCGATCAAGGCGAGCCAGCCGCTTGCCGTGCCTGAATAGTGTGTCGGGAGCGGAGTGCGGGGTGCGCCGATCCGGACCCGTGAGTTGACGGTGTAAGGACCTGTCCGTGAGGGAGTGGCTATGGATATCGAACCGCTGATCAGGAAGATATCGGATGAGCTGGAGTCGCGACGGGAGGAGATGATGCAGCTTCTCGTACGACTGGTCGAAACGGAATCGCCTTCGGACGATTTCGGCGCCGTCAACAGATTCTCCGCGATGCTCGTGCGCGAGATGGAGGCCATGGGATTGAAGGCTGAGATGAGAGCGGTTCGGAGCTGCCCGGACCTGCTCGAGTGTTTCCACGGTCGCGGCGAACGGCCCGTCATGCTCATCGGGCACCTCGACACGGTCTGGCCTGTCGGCACTCTGGCGAAAATGCCCGTTCGCATCGACGGTGACCTGCTCTATGGTCCCGGCTCCTACGACATGAAGGCGGGAATCGTCGTCGGGCTGTTCGCCCTGGCCGCTCTCGCAGACGAATGCCCTCGGGTGAATCTTTTTCTGACACCTCAGGAAGAGGTCGGGGGGGAGCAATATCGCCAGATGCTCGAACAGCGGGCGCGGGAATCGAGGGCGGTGATAGGGCTGGAGCCGGCGTGGCCCGGCGGGGCGGTCAAGACCGAGCGCAAGGGATCGGGACACATTTCGATCAAGGCCGTCGGGAGGGCTGCGCATGCAGGTGCGGATCTGGAGAAAGGTGTCAACGCCATCGTGGAGATCGCCGATCAGATCGCGGCACTCAGACGCCTGCAGCCGTCTCTGGGTGATGGCGTCACGTTGAACATCGGCATCATCCGCGGCGGAACGCGCCCGAACGTTGTTCCGGACTCGGCTGAGATCGATGTCGACCTGCGGTTCAAGAGGCAGATCGATGGTGAGGATGCGCTGAGGAGAGTCCGGGACTTGCGACCCGTGTTGTCAGGGGCGTCGATCGAGATCAGCGGAGCGATCACGGCTCCGCCGCTCGAACGCACCGATCGCGTGATGAGGCTCTTCGAGCTGGCCGGTCGGGTCGAGAGCCTCCTCGGGCGCCGGCTCGAAGAGGCCTCGACTGGCGGTGTCAGCGAGGTGAGCTACGCGGCGGCCACGGGTGTACCGGCGATCGACGGGTTTGGCGCGGATGGCGACGGAGCGCACGCGGCGCACGAGCACGTCACGCTCCCCTCGTTGGCGAAGCGCGCGGCACTGCTGGCCGGGACCCTGCTGATGCTCGGTCGCGATGCCTGAACCGGATCTGGCGGCCCCGACCGATCTGCACTTCTATCTCATCTTCCCACGCTTCAAGATACTCTCGGGTGCCGAACGCCTCATCCTGCGGCTGGCTGCTCACGTGACCGCTCTCGGGCATCGCGCGACGGTGTTGTGCCATACGATGCACAAGAGCTGCCGCGATCTGGCCCGGATCGACGGCCTGACCATCGTTGAAACCGGCCGCCGCCTGGACAGATTCAAGAACCGGTATCTCAATGCGGCTCTCGACTACGGATCATCGCTATCGCTGCTCGACCTTGCCACCGATCCCGGCGCCATCTGCGTGTTCTTCGGCGCATCCCTTCCATCGCTCTACTGGTTCCGGAGACTCAAACATCGAACGAATCCATGCCTGTATTTCTGCTACGAGCCACCGCGCTTCATCTATCGCGACCGCGATGCGATCCTCCGGCGTCTCGGGTGGGCCGCCATTCCGACACGCCCGGCGATCGCTCTGTATGCTCTCCTCGATCACCGCTTCATCCGCGCCGCGGATGCGATCCTGACACAGGGTGAGTTCGGTCGAGCGGAGATCGAGCGGATCTATGGTCTCCCATCGACGATCATCCCGCACGGATCGGAGATGGGCTATCGCGGGCGCCCCACGCGGGACTGCTTCACGGTCCTGACCGTCAACTATCTCCATCCGAGAAAGAGGGTGGAGCTGTTTCTGGAGGCAATTCGGGAGCTGGTGGATCGGGCCGCACCCGTGCGGGGTGTCATCGTCGGGGATGGACCCGAAATGCCGATGCTGCGGCAGAAGGCAGGGATTCTCGGCATCGGGGATCGTGTGCGCTTCGCGGGGTTTGTCGGGGAGGACCAACTTGCGCGCGAGTACGCCGAAGCCGATGCCTACCTGCATACGGCGCGCCTTGAGAGCTTTGGGCTTTCAGTTCTCGATGCACTTGCGAGCGGACTTCCGGTTGTGAGCGTGAGCGAGGGAGGACCCCTCGAGATGATCAGGGAGGGAATCACGGGATACCTCACTTCGGCGGACCGCGTGTCGTTGGCCGCAAAACTCATCGTTCTCGAACACGATGCCGCTCGGCGGATCGAAATGGGCCGGAACGCGGCTGAGTCGGTCCGGACTAAGTACACATGGCAGGCAGGCGCGCACGCCCTGCTCGACGCGGCCCGGCGTGTTCGGGGTTGCCGAACAACATAGGCCGCCTCCCTCCCCCGCCCGGTCACGGGCCTTGACGTTTGAGCTTTGAACTTCGTGAACTTGTTCAAGTTTGACACTATCTCCGTGCATTCCTATAATCTCGTCGCTCTTATGGAGGGAAGAATGAGAAGGGTTGGAACGCTTTCACTGGTATTCGCGATTTGTGCACTGATTCTGCCGGGATGCTCGAAGAAACCGCCCAGCGATGAGCTCGCGAAGGTCGAAAAGGCCTTCGCAGATGCGCGGACGGCGCTCGCTGACAAGTACGCCGCGAAGAAGTTCAAGGATTACGAGAAGGCACTGGCCGAGACCAAGACACTGCTCGATGAGAAGAAGTACGATGAGGCGAAGAAAAACCTTGACGCCCTTCACAAGAAGATGACCGACCTGGTCGTCGCCTCCGAGAAGCTCAAGGAAAAGATGAAGGCCGAGGCGGTTGAGGAGCTGCCGAAGGTCGAGAGCGAGCTGGCCGGTGCGCGAGAGAAGTTCGGCAATGAGGAGAAGAAGCTCGACGAAGAGGCGAGGAAGGCCACAGAGGAGTCGTTGAAACGGGCAGAAGAGACCCTCGCTGAGATCAAGCAGGCGGTCGAAGCTGGGGAGTACTGGGGCTTGAAGGCCAAGTTTACGTTCATTCGCAACAAGCTTGCGCACCCGACAGGCGGCGGTGCTGAGGCGGGGGCCACGAAGGGCGAGAAGAAGGTAGAGGCGGCTTCCAAGGCTGAGAAGGACCACAAGTCCGACAAGGGAGATAAGGCGGGCAAGGGGAAGAAGGAGACGCCGCCGACCAAGCCGTAGAGTTCAAAGTTCAAAGTTCAAGACGCGCAGCTAGATTGAGGAGCCTTCGTAGCTGGCGACGACCGGACTTTGTCCTCCGCATCCTGGTGACCAGTCCGGGACCATTGAACTTTGAACTTTGAACTTTGAACTTACCGATTCAGCCTCCGTCTGCGAGCGTCTGGATTGCGAGCCCTATGAGCCAGCCGGCGATCGAGGAGCCCAGGGCGACGGCTGCGAACTCGAGGCCCGATCGCAGGGCAGGTTTGCGGGTCATGACTCCTTTGAAGATGCCCACGCCGAGGAGCGTCGTGATCGAGAGGACCCAGGCGACGGGCATGGCGATGCGCCCGAGAGGCACCAGGAAAGGGGCGACTGGGATTGTGGCACCCGCCATGAAGGAGAGGAACATCACAGTGGCGGCCTTGAGAGGCTGTGAGATATCGGCTGTTCCCAGTCCGAGGACCTTCTCCTGGACGGTCCGCAGGAAGAGGTCTTGTCGTTTCGACAGTGTCTTGACGATGCGATAGGCGGATGGCCGGTCGAGTCCGTCGGCCGTCAGGGAGTCAAGAAGCGCCTCTTGAGAGAGGTACGGTTCGTCGGCCGCGAGGCGTTCCTGGTCGAGCAGCTCTTTCTCGAAGATCTCCTTCTCTGTCTTCGCCGATAGATAGGATCCGGTTGCCATGGAGATCCCGCCCGTGATCGCGGCGGCGATTCCCGTGATCACGACGATGCGCTGGTCCTGGGTGGCTGTTGCCACACCGCTCAGGAGGCCGACGGTGCTGATGAGCCCGTCCTGGATGCCGAAGACGAACTCGCGAGCGCGGATTTTGCGCTCCAGCTCCTGCTTCTTCCCCTTCAGCGCATCGGACATGCCGGCAGGCTCGATCTAGTAGTGTAGCTCAGGATCGAGAGTCGCGTCTCCGGGGCGCCAGTCGGCAGGGCAGAGACGGCCCGTCTGCAGAGCACTGACGACGCGGAGTGTTTCGTCGACACTTCTTCCGACATTCATCGGACTCACGACCATGTAGGAAACGACGCCATCGGGCGAGACGATGACGGTCGCGCGGAAAGCGCGTCCGTCGGCCTCGTTGAGGACTCCGTAGGCGCGGCAGACCTCGCGTCTCGGGTCGCTCAAGAGCGGGAATGACACTCCACCGAGCTCCTGGGCCCATTCTCTGTGGCTCGCAACATCGTCGACGCCTATTCCCACGATGCGGCAGCCCGCACGGGTGAATTCATCGATCCGTCTCTGAAAACCGCGGATCTCAGTTGGGCAGACGAAGGTGAAATCGGCGGGATAGAAAAATAGGATCAGCCACTTCCTCTTGAACTCCGCGATTGAGAAATGTCGCACATTGCCATCGAGGACCCCGTCGAGGGAAAAATCTGGCGCCTGCGCTCCGAGTCCGAAATTCGTAGAAAGCATGGCCGTTAGTCGTAGTATTCGGCTCCCAGATGCGTGATCAGCTCCTCGCCGCGCATGTAGCGCAAGGTGTTCTTCAGCTTCATCAGCTGGATGAAGAGGTCGTGCTCGGGGTAGAGGCCGGGTGCCGTCATGGGGCTCTTCCAGTAGAACGAGAGCCATTCCTGGTTGCCGTGCATGCCGGCGCGCCGCGCCAGATCCAGGAAAAGGGCCAGGTCCAGAACTATGGGCGCGGCAAGAATGGAGTCGCGGCAGAGGAAGTCGACCTTGATCTGCATCGGATATCCGAGCCATCCCTTGATATCGATGTTGTCCCATCCTTCCTTGTTGTCGCCGCGCGGCGGATAGTAGTTGATCCGCACGACGTGGTGGAAGCCCGCATAGAGGTCGGGGTAGAGATGCGGCTGGAGGATGTGCTCGAGCACTCCCAACTTCGACACCTCCTTGGACTTGAAGGACTCCGGGTCGTCCAGTACTTCACCGTCGCGGTTACCGAGGATGTTTGTCGAGTACCAGCCTTCGAGACCGAGGAGGCGGGCCTTGAGCCCCGGGGCGAGAACGGTTTTCATGAGAGTCTGTCCGGTCTTGAAGTCCTTGCCACAGATCGGCACGGCGCTTCTGCGAGCCAGCTCCCACATCGCGTCGGTATCGACCGTCAGGTTCGGCGCACCGTTGGCGAAGGGGACGCCGGCCTTGAGGCACGCATAGGCATAAATCTGGGACGGAGAAATATCGGGATCATTCTTCATCAGACCGTGCTCGAATTTCTCGAGCGACGAGTGGACCTCGACTGGACGGCGGTACACCTCGGTCGATCCGCACCAGACGGCGACCATTCGGTCGAGTCCGTTCTCTTTCTTGAATCGAGCGATATCATCACCGACCTGTTCGGCCAGATCGGCCTTTGTCGACCCCTTCTTGACGTGCTCGCCGTGCAGCTTCTTCACCCACGCGTTCTCGAAGACGGCCTTCCACGGGCGAACGCGGTCGAGATCGTCCTTGATCGGATCGAGATGATCGCGGGTGAGCACGCCCGCCTTGCGAGCTGCTTCATACATGCTATCTTCGAAAATGTCCCAGCCGCCGAACACCATGTCGTTGAGGGACGCCAGCGGTACTAGCTCGCGGATCGCAGGGCTGCGATTGTCCGTGCGCTTGCCAAGCCGGATCGTCCCCATCTGGGTCAACGATCCGATCGGCTTGGCCAACCCCTTGCGCACATTCATGACCCCGGCGACGAAGGTAGTCGCCACGGCGCCCATTCCCGGCATCAGCACACCCATCTTCCCGGTTGCCGGTTTGATTTCCACACCCTTCTTGAGACCCATTCACTATTCCTTTCGCGTTAAATGCAGGAGCACGTCGTTGCGACGGCTCGCCCGGCGCCTATTTGCCGCTCGCACGCTCCGCCGCTGCGTAATGCCGCTGCTGCGGATCGCCGCCGCTGCGGATCGCCGGCTCCCAGCCGTGGGAGCGGTGACAACAATGAGTACCAGAAAACTACCTGAGAGGTCAAAGCATTGCCCCCCAACGCGGCGGAGGCGCAACCAAAAAGGTTGCGTCTCCGCCGCGCGTGAGAGCGTGGAGCGTGGAGAGTGAAGCGTTCTTCCGAGCCACCTCGATCGGCCGAGACGACCGCTCCGTTCCTGCATTCCTCCCCTCCTGCTTTCCTGAGAAGAGTTCGGAAGATCTAGCCGCCTCAAATTTCTTGCCATTTCGTGTCAACACGCAAATTGTAAGAGACTATGCTCATTCGAC
>JACPPM010000081.1 GCA_016191015.1 Acidobacteriota bacterium
CTCAGGGTGGCATCGAACAGACCCCTTCCTGCATTACTGAGAGGTGATCGGAAGGGTCTTGCAGCGTGCCTGGGTCTTGCCTGTTTGGTTGCGGCTCCGCCGCGTTAGGCTCTAGCTCCGAACGGCCGACCTGCGCGATTTGTGCGGAGCGTTGTTCTCGGCTGATCGGTGGCCGTCAACAGGCGCGGTCCCTTCCCGGGCTAACAGCTAAAGCCTAGGGGCTAAAGGCCACGAGACAGTAGGCCCGAGGCCATGGGAATGGCGCGCCCGACACCACTGAGGCGCTACGTCCTGGCCGCGGCCCGTGGAGTGACCCTCGCCACCTGTGTGTTAGAATGCCGGATCTTGGCATTATGGGCATCGAGACTGTTGACTACATCGTGATCGGCAGCGGGATCGCGGGGCTGCGTGCCGCGCTCTCACTGGCTCAATCCGGGCGCGTTGCGGTGGTATGCAAAGACGGTCTCTCGGAGAGCTCGACGGGCTACGCGCAAGGTGGCGTGGCCGTGGCTCTCTCCGAAGAGGACGAAATCCGGTTTCACATTGACGACACACTGGCGGCGGGCGACGGGCTTTGCCTCCGGCGGGCGGTGGAAGTGCTGGTCGAAGAGGGGACGCAGTACATGCTCGAGCTGATCGAGTGGGGAGCGCAGTTCGACATGAGCGGCGACAGGTTCAGCTTCGGGCGTGAGGCGGCCCACAGGGTCCATCGGATCCTCCACGCCAAGGGAGATTCGACAGGCAAGGAGATCGTCCGGGCACTGTTGGCCCGTGCGCTCTCGGTGAAGAACATCCGCTTCATGCCTCACATTTTCACCGTCGACCTCGTGCAGGTGGCGGATGGACGCGTTGCCGGGATCCGCTACCTCGATTTTGCCCGGCGAAGGGGCGGTATCCTGGCGGGGCGTGCGGTGCTGCTCGCGAGCGGGGGCGTCGGGCAGCTCTATCGGGAGACGAGCAATCCCGAGGGGGCGACGGGGGACGGGATGGCAATTGCTGCGCGGGCAGGCGCCGTGATGCAGGACATGGAGTTCGTGCAGTTTCATCCCACGGCGCTCTATCTGAAGGGTGCGCCGAATTTCCTGATCTCCGAGGCCGTTCGAGGCGAAGGTGGGGTGCTCGTCAACCGGCATGGCGAGGCGTTCATGACGCACTATCATCCGGCCGCTGAGCTGGCGCCACGCGATGTCGTGAGCCGGTCGATCATCTTCGAAATGGAACGGACCCGCTCACGTTGCGTCTTTCTCGACCTGACTCGCCTGCGCCCGGCCTTCCTCCGGCGGAGATTCCCGCGTATTTACCACACCTGCCGGGGCTACGACATCGACATCACGCGGGATCGGCTGCCCGTGCGACCGGCGGCTCACTACATGATGGGCGGCGTGCGGACCGATCTTCAGGGGCGCACCTCGATGACGGGCCTCTACGCTGCCGGTGAGGTGGCCTCAACGGGTGTTCACGGCGCTAACCGGCTCGCGAGCAACTCGCTTCTGGAAGGGCTCGTCTACGGGGCGCGCGCCGCCGAGGCGATGCTCTCTGATCGGCTCGAGCGGACCGAGCTCGCCGTGCCTGGCTCGCCGAATCCCGTCTCCGGTCCGGCGAGGGGAGGCTGGAGTCGTTTGAGGCAGCTCATGACGACGAAGGTCGGGATCGTCAGAAACGGGGGGAGTCTCAGTGTGGCGGTGGCTGAGCTCCGCGCCATGGACAGCCGGCTGGCCCCGCGCGCCGCCAGGGGCGAATTGGAGCTGAAGAACATGCTCCAGGTCGGAGGTCTCATCGCGCTGGCCGCGTTGCGGCGCCAAGAGAGCCGCGGGGCGCACTTCCGGGAGGACTTCCCGAAGAAGGACGAACGGAAGGGACGCCGGCACAGTCAGATGACGCTGGCGGAGCTCGAGAGTGACAAGGCGTAGCGGGGGCGTGGCGCGCGCGTGATCCGCGACAAGTTTCGGCTCCCTCGGCGAGAGGGTGCAGGCAGGGTGATATGAAGGTTTTGTTCGTGCTCAAGAAGAGTGTGGAGTCGGTCGCATCGGTCGCGGGCCATGCCGTGGCGGCCATCTGGACCTTCCCGGCGATGATCGGCGCGGCGATGCTGATCGCGTGGGGCGCCGAGGCGGCGCAGTTTGTCATCTCTCAAGGGATGGCGCTGGCGATTCTTGCCTGGCTTCAGACGCTGCCGGAATTCGCGGTCGAGGCGGTGATCGCGTGGAAGCGGGACGTCCCCAATCTGACGGCGAATTTCACCGGATCGTTGCGGTTGTTGGTCGGCCTGGGATGGCCGCTCATCTACGTCACGGCCGCCGTCTTCCACCGGCGGAAGTCCGGCAAGCCGCTCCGCGAGATCGTGCTTGAGGGGGAACACTCGGTGGAGATCATGGCCCTATTCCTGCCGCTGGTCTACTTCGTCTGGATTCTGATCAAAGGAACTCTGACCGTGGTCGATTCCGTGGTGCTGACGGCGCTCTACCTTCTCTACCTCGGTATCCTGAACCAGATCCCGCCGCAGGATGAGGAGGAGCTGGAGGACATGGAGTATGTCCCGCGCAAGATCCTCGGAATGGCACCGCGCCTTCGCAACGCGACGATCGTCGCATTGTTCGGCACCGGCGGAGTGCTCATCTACTTCATCGCCGAACCCTTCGTCGAGTCCATCAAGGCTCTTGCACTGGCCGCGGGCATCTCGCAGTTCGTCTTCATTCAGTGGATCGCCCCGTTCGTGTCCGAGTTCCCCGAGAAGGTGTCGGCCTTCTACTGGGCCCGAAAAGTCACCAAGGCGCCGATGGCCCTCATGAACATGGTCTCTTCGAACATCAACCAGTGGACGGTTCTCGTCGCGATGATCCCGGTCATGTACTGCTGGAGCGGCGGCAGGATCGAGCCGATCGTCTTCGATCAGATGCACCTGGACGAGATCGCACTGACGATCGCGCAGTCGGCTCTCGGCTTCATGCTGATGATGAACATGCGCTTCTGCTGGTACGAGGCAGGCGGACTGTTCATTCTCTGGTTGACCCAGTTCTTCGTGCCTCATCTGCGGGAAGAGATCATGTACATCTATCTCGGCTGGGTCGTGGTCGAGGTGATCCTGCAGCTTGCACGACGCAAGCGGTTGGAGGCATTCGTCCAGTTCCGCCGCCTCATGGGAAGTTTCGTTCTTCGCCGGCCGGCGCGCCGGGCGGCGCCTTGACGGTCAGATACCTCCGAATTACACTGGTCCGGGTCTCGCGTCTGGTATCATGAAACAAGGAGCATCGCAGGTGGACAAGCGTTGGGTATCGGAGATCACGCCGAAGGCGGAGGACTTTTCCAAGTGGTATCTGGATGTCGTGCGGAAGGCCGAGCTTGCTGATTATGGCAGTGTAAAAGGGTGCATGATCATCCGTCCCTATGGGTACGGGATTTGGGAGCGGGCGCGCGACCACCTGGATCGCCGGATCAAGGAGACAGGGCACGAGAACGCATACTTTCCGCTCTTTCTCCCTGAAAGCGCGCTCAAGAAAGAGGCCGATCACGTGAAAGGGTTCGCCCCTGAGGTTGCGTGGGTGACGAGGGGCGGCGGCGAGGAGCTTGAAGAGCCGCTGGCGGTTCGCCCGACGTCGGAGGCGATCATCTGCCCGATGTACGCCAAGTGGATCCGCTCGTATCGGGACCTGCCGGTTCTGATCAACCAGTGGGCCAATGTTGTCCGGTGGGAGAAGGTCACGCGGCCGTTTCTGCGCACAACCGAGTTCCTCTGGCAGGAAGGCCACACGGTGCACGCGACGGCGGAGGAGGCTGAGGAAGAGACGCTGAAGATGCTCGAGGTCTACCGCGACTTCTACGAAACCGATCTGGCAGTGCCGGTGGTGACGGGGGAGAAGACGGCGAGCGAGCGCTTTGCCGGGGCGCTGCGCACCTACGCGATCGAGGCTCTCATGACCGACGGCCGTGCGCTCCAGGCCGGAACATCTCACAATCTGGGACAGCATTTTGCGAAGGCATTCGGCATCACCTTCGAAGACGAGAAGCAGGAGCTCCAGCACGGATGGTCGACAAGCTGGGGGGTGTCGACCCGTCTGATCGGGGCGGTCATCATGACGCATGGTGATGACTCCGGACTTGTCGTGCCCCCGCACATCGCGCCCATCCAGGTCGTCATCGTGCCGATCTCGGCGGGCGACTGGCGTGAGACTGTCCTGCCCCACGCGCGTGACATCTTCACGAAACTGCGTGCCGCCGGCATTCGCTGCAAGCTGGACGATCGCGACATGCACACCCCCGGGTGGAAGTATGCGGACTGGGAGATGCGCGGCGTCCCGGTGCGCTGCGAGATCGGACCGAAGGACATCCAGAAGCACCAGGTGGTGCTCGTGCGTCGCGACAGCCGCGAGAAGCTGTTCGTGCCGATCGACGGCCTCGAGCGAGCCGCCGCCGATCTGCTCGAGAAGATCCAGGCGTCTCTCTTCCAGCGCGCCTGCGAATACCGGGACAAGAACACTACGGATGTAGATAAAATGGAGGTCTTCGAGGAGCTGATGGAACGGCGTCCGGGCTTTCTTCGCAGCTTCTGGTGCGGAGGCGCCGAGTGCGAAGCGGAGATCAAGGCACGGACCTCGGCGACGATCCGTGTCGTTCCGTTTGGCTCCGACGGCGAGAAGGGAGTGTGCATCCACTGCAACGGGGAGGCGACGAACCGTGTACTGTTCGCCAAGGCTTACTGAGGCGCTGCTCTGTCTGTTCGCTCTGGCGGGGTGGCACTGTGCCGAGCCGGATGTGGTGCAGGAACGGGCAATGGGGGAGAGGGAGAGCTTCGATCTTCTGCGGGAGCAGATGGTGCGCGAGCAGATGGAGGCACGCGACATCCGCGACCCCCGCGTGCTGGCAGCCATGCGGGCCGTCCCGCGGCATCTGTTCGTTCCCGTGGATGAGAGGCCGTTCTCGTACACCGACAGGCCTCTGGCAATCGGCGAAGGCCAGACGATTTCGCAGCCGTACATCGTGGCCCTGATGACGCAACTCCTGCATCTGCAGGGCGGCGAGAAGGTGCTCGAGGTGGGAACCGGGTCGGGCTACCAGGCGGCCGTGCTCGAAGCCATGGGCACGCGCGTCTTCTCGATCGAGATCATTTGTCCGCTGGCTGAGCGCGCCGGGAAGACGCTGGAGGCGGCCGGGTATGAAAACGTCATGGTCCGCTGCGGCGACGGGTACCGGGGATGGCCCGAGCAGGCGCCATTCGACGCCGTCATCGTGACGGCGGCGCCGGACCACATCCCCCAGCCGCTCGTCGACCAGCTCAAGGACGAAGGATTGATGGTGATCCCGGTCGGGGACATCCACCAGGAGCTGGTACTTCTCAGGAAGCGGGGCGGCAAGGTGACGGAACAGGATATAATACCAGTCAGATTCGTGCCGATGACCGGCGAGGCTGAAAAGGCTCCCGGTCACTGAGCTGGAAACCAACCACGGGAGGATGCCCATGCGTGTGATGACAGCGGTGCTGCTCCTCGGTGCGTTCGTGATCGTTGCTGCCTGCACATCGAAGCCCGAAGACAAGGCGAAGCAGATGTACTTCAAGGGTGTGGATCTGGTGAAGGAAAAGAAGATCGCAGAGGCTATCGTTGTCTACAAAGAGGTGCGAGACAGGTACCCGGCGACCGAATGGGGACAGAAGGCGAAGAAGGAGCTGGTGTTCTACGAGGACGTCGTGCAGATCGATCAGTATTCCGAGCAGCGCACCATCAAGACCGACTTCCGCGAGATCTCTCGAGCGTGCGAGTTGTATCGGGGCCGTGCCAACACGTACCCCGAGACAATCTCAGCGATGATGCCGGAATACCTGAAGAAGGTCATGAAGGATCCGTGGGGCCGGAGCTATTACTACACGGTGGAGAATCGAGGCGGGAGGTCGACGATTGTGCTGGCCTGCTTCGGCGAGGACGAAATACCGGGAGGCGAGGGTGATGCCATGGATATCATCCTCGAGGGAGAGCGGTTTACAGTCGGGGCGGAGGTTGGTGAGCCGGGAGCGGTCGGAGGGTCCACGTAGCCCCGGCGGTGGCCCAACCTTAGCGCGATGCTGTCAGCCGCATGGATGGTCGAAGGGCCGTCCAAATCACGAAGGCTCCAAGGGACCGACTTGCATCAGCGAGGAAGAAAAGGTCCTTGGCGGCTGCTTGGTGTCTTAGTGTCATGGTGGTATTGCGGATCTGGGGGATTCGCCATCCTCCTCATCTGCGTCGCCGCATCGTCACTGGCAGGCGACATGCCGAGCTATACATATGAAGTGATGCCGGTCTCGCTTCCGGATGCCAGCATCATCAGTGCCCAGGTTGCCGATACGCCGGAAAAGTCAGCCCTGGGGCTGATGTTCCGGAAGTCGCTCCCTGCTGATCAGGGCATGATCTTCGTCTTCAAGGAAGCCGGGTTTCATTCATTCTGGATGAAGAACTGCGAGATCCCGCTCGATATGATCTGGATCAACGATCGGAAACAGATCGTCCACCTGGAGCGACGCGTCCCCCCGTGCAAGGAAGATCCCTGTCCGTCCTACGTGCCGGCACAGAAGGGCCGGTACGTCCTCGAGCTGCAGGCGGGCACGATCGAACGCAAGAAGATCGCGCTGGGGCAGATGTTGCTGTTCGAGCTGCCGGCTCAGAACAAACAGCGCTGACACGAGTCCTGCCGAGGAGTGGCTCAGCGGCCCCCGGCCCGTCACCTCGCGCCCGAGATCTTCTGCTCGGCCAGCTCGTTCAGATACACCTCCAGGTTCGTATAGCCTTCCGTCGAGAGAGCCGTCCCGTTGTGATCCTGGACGCTCGGATTCAGGCCGCGCGACGTCTCCCAGCTATCCGGCATGCCGTCGCTGTCAGAGTCGGTGGGAAATGCCGGAGGCTTCTGGGAGTAAGGCTTGTGTGCATCGTTCACCTGTTTCTTCGGGTCAGAAGTCGATCGCGGGTCGATCTTCCGTTTCCGCACCGGCTCCATGAGCCGCTTGTCCATCGGATCACGGGGAAAGCAGCCGGCGTTGGCGACCATGTAATCGAGGAGCTGATCTGTTTGCGTATAGGTAACCGCGGGGAATGGGTGTCGCTTCGTCAACTTTTTGGCGAGGACCGGATCGGGAGACGGCCCGTACTGGTCGAAGTCGTTGCAGCAGTAAAAGAGATCGTAGTCGCTGTATTGCGGGAAACGGTTCAGCATGTTGCCGGAAACGAAGAGCTGGTTCTTTGGGGCAGACTTCGAATCTCTCACGATGGCATCGGTGAACATCCCGCTGGTGTATGAGCTCCTCGGGTACATCAGGTTGTTGACCCAGTTCATCTTGTAATAGATGGGCTTCGGCGGATCCGTTCCTACGTTCGTGTCGCTGGAGCCCCAGATCATGAACTCGTTGTCCCATATCGCGTTGCAGGAGAGCTCGATATTCAGAGTCTTGTTGGTAGCCTCGGGGCTCTCGCGCGACAGCTCGGGCAACCTTCCCCGGATCCGGTTCCAGATGTTGTGGTGGATGCTGATGCGGTCGAGCGGGTGTTGTTTGCTGTAATAGTTGAGGAGCATGCCGCCGTATTCGGAGTGGTCCCCGGGGGTCTCGGCGATAATGTTGTTCTGGATCGTGATGTAGCTCGAGTAGCTGATCTGAACGCATTCGTCGGCCGCACGACCCAACGAGCAGTGATCGACGATGGCCGAGCGAACCTGGAGGATCCGCAGCGCATCGTCGCATGCATCGCCCCAGTCCGTCGGAGGCTTGTAATACCACTCGGGCCGGCTGTGGACGAATCTGAGGATCCAATTGTCGTGCTTGGGCGGAGTATCCCAATCCGGCTCGTCATCCGCCAGGAACCCGCGCACATAGATCCCCCCCGGGGAGGTCTGCCCCGCGATCGTGCAGTCGCCGTAGCGAAGGTGCGCAAGCGCCGGTATCAGTCCACTGACCTTGAAGAGGATGTACCTCTTGCCTGGCGTCTCCAGTGCTGCCTGGAAGGACCCGGGTCCTGACGTATTGAGATTCGTAACGTAGATGACCTGACCGCCGCGACCGCCTGTAGCCGCCGCACCGAACCCTTCAGCCCCGGGAAAAGCCGGCGGTGCCGCGTCCACCACCCCCGAGAGCACGAAACAGGACAAAAGCAACCAAACTCTTTTCATGCGTAGTACCTCCCCGCCCACCATCAATATAAGCCAACGGTGTCCGTGCGTCAGGAGCAAGCTCATAGAATTATGTTAGAGAACCTTGGGCGGGGGGTAAACAAGCGAAAACGCCCGCGGGCGCCGGGCGGGCGCCTGCGGGCTTTTTCTGGACCGAGCCAGCCGCTCTACTTGATGATGATGTTGAAGTGACCGCGGCGGTTGTTCTTCCTCGTCGACTCGGTCGAGTTGTCGAACGCGGGTCTGGACTCTCCGTACGTGATCGTCGTCAGGCGGCTCGCGTCGACGCCGAAAGCACTCGCGAGATAGTCGCGCACGGAGTCGGCTCGCCGCTGTCCGAGGGCCATGTTGTATTCCTCGGTGCCGATGCTGCAGCAATGCCCCTCGATCTGGCACGTCACATCCGGGTAGTCCTGCAGGAATTTCGCAGCGTCCTTGATGATGGTCTTCGCTTCCTCCGTCAGGTCATACCGGTCGAAGTGGAAGTGGACATCCTGCAGAGTAATGTCGGAAGGCAGCGGCCGGGGCTGTGTCGGCTCGATGGCCGGCGGTTCCGGCGGGGGTGGCGCAACCGGCTGCTCAGGCGGCATCGGATGCTCCGGGTGCTCAGGCTGAGGCGCCATCTCCTCCACCTCGCGCGGCTGTCCGAACCGGATGAAGCCGACCGCCCCCTGTGATGTCTGCGCACTCGCGTCTTCCCAGCCGACGTTGCGGCGGTACATGGCGCCGATGGCCCAGCCGTTCGCCATCTCGTACTCGAGACCGAAGCTGAGGTCGACAGGCGTCTCCTGCCCCTGATCGTCATCGAAGTAGCGCAGGGTGCGGAACTCGGCCAGAGCGTGCAGGGCGTCGGTGAGGTAAAGGTTCGTGCCCACGCCCACACGGAACGTGTGTGAGATGTCGATGCCGTGCGGATCATCGTTCAGCGTGACTCCACCGTTGACGGCGAAAACTCCGCGATCGCCCAAGTGCTTGCTGAGGATGAGGTCGGCGCCGCCGCTGGCACCACCCGTGCTGAGGCCCTTCTTCTCATCGCCCGTCGGGAATTTCAGAAAAGCGCGGATGGCGAACCCCATGGGGCTGCCGCTCGATTCTGACGCCAGGCTCACCTTGCCACCAACCTGAAGATCGCCCAACCCCTGCTCCCAGCCGTCGTTGACCACCGGGAACTCGTTGTTGAGCCCCGGTTCTCTGAGAATGTCGGGATCGCTCCGCGTCAGGAAGTTGAAAGATCCGCCCAGCTCAATCCTGTCGGAAACGCCGTAGGCGAATGCAAACGAGAAATTGTTGACGTCCCAGTCTTTGTTCTGCCTGTCGAGGTTCTCGCCGAATACGCCGAACGAGTATTTGCCTTTCGACAGGTTATCTGCCGTGAAGATGTTGAAGATGCCCGTCTCGCCGGTGTTGGTCGATGCCGGGGCGGCGAAAGACGGTGTCGAGGCCACCAAAAGCGCCAGCATAGCGGATCTGAATCTCACAAGTGCCTCCTTGAAGAGCGCCAATGCATGCTTGCCCGAGATTATACCCGCAGCAATTCAGCCCTGTCAACGCACCTGAGTTCCGACCGAGATTCGGAGTACACTTGGTCGCAATACAGCCTGCATATAATCCTGAGGCTCGGCGCAGCCGGGCCGAAGGATGACGTTGCGCTCATGCCCGTGTGCGTCTACTCCGGATCTCAGAGACCCGATCGAACGTTCCTCACGCGGCGCTGGACGCGATCATCGTCGGCGTTTAGAATGCTCTGGCCAGATGCGGAAGCTGATCTCGCACGAAAAGATCCACAGCCACGTGAAGGAGATTCACGAGCTGACCACGAGAGTGCTCGTCATGGCGGAACAGCACGGATTCGGGGAGGAGTCCCTGAAGGACCTCCGCATCGCACTCGACGAGGCCATCGCGAACGCAGTCATCCACGGGAACTCGGGCGATGAGGCCCGAAAGATTCTGGTTCGGTGCTATCTCCACGATGACGAGACGCTCGAAATCCGGATCAGGGACCAGGGGCATGGATTCGACGTCAGTCAGCTGCCGGACCCGACGCATGACGACAATATTCTCAATCCGCACGGCCGTGGCGTCTTTCTCATTCGCCAGTACATGGATGCCGTGACCTTCAACCATCGGGGCAACGAAATCAGGATCTGGAAACGAAAGTAGGCGCCTCAGCGCCTCATTTTTGCCGGCATCCTGCCGGGGACGCGGACCTGCGATAGGCCCCGCGGCCGGCACATCGCCTCATCTTCAGGCGCCCAGCTTTCTGAGCGCGGCAGCAGCGTCGGCGTTTCCAGGCTCGATCTCGAGCGCCCGGCGCAGCGTGTCCCTGGCCTCCTCCGGTCTGCCCGAGAGCCGCTGGGCCTCCGACAACGTCACGTAATAGCTGACGTTTCTAGGGTTGAGCCCGATCGCAGTCTTGATCTTCTCGATCGCCTCGGCGTATCTGCGTTCGTTCACGAGATATCGCCCGTAGAAGCTGAACACCGCTGGGCTCTTCGCCTTCAACATCGAGGCTTTCTGAAGGTACTTCTCCGCCTCGGGCCTGTTCCCGCTGGCGATACTCACCGCCGCCATCTGTTCATAGGCTTCAGGCACCGTGGGCCAGAGACGTGACGCATGCGTGTACGCCTCCATCGCCCGCCTGTAGTCCTTGCTGATTTCGTAGATCCGGCCCTGTAGAAAATAGATCTGACTATTCCCCGGGGCGAGACTCTGCGCCTGTTCGAGCGCCGCAAGCGCTTTGGCGTTCGCATTCGGATCCGCTTTCTCCTCCGATACGCGTACCCATATCCGCGCCAACTCCACATACCCCGCGCTCTGCTTGTCGTCGATCGCGATCGCGAGCCCAATCTGTCTCATGGCCCCCTCGCGGTCTCCCATCATGGCGAGGCAGCGCGCCGCGCGCACATAGAGCCCGTAGCTCTTCCCCTGCACCTCGATGGCTTGCTGGAAAACCTCGTGTGCCTCCTTGTACTTGTTCTGCTCGTACAGGGCGACGCCCAGATCCTCGTACGGACGGTCTTTCTCAGCGAGCAGTCGGATGGCCTTCTGAAGCGGCTCATCGGCCTTCTCCGTCTCACCCTGCGCCATGTACACAGTCCCGGCTAGCCGCGCCGCTTCGCCCATCTCAGAGTTCTGTTCGAGCGCCTTCTGCGCATATTCGAGCGCTTTTTCGAAGTTCGACAGCGCAAACATCGCATAGGCGTACTTGTACTGGAGCGGTGCGCGCACGATCCCGAGCTGGAATGCCTTGTCGTACTCCTGAGAAGCCTTCTCGAATTCCCCCGCGTGGAGATACATGTCCCCGATCGTCACGTGAGGACCCGGGTTGTCGGGTTTGCGCTCGATCGCCTGCACGAGGTCGCGGATCGCCTCCTCCTGCTCCCCCCGCGCCACATGCGCCTTACTCCGCTGGATGTAGGCGAGGGACCTTTCGGGCCGGAGATTCACGGCTTCCGTGTACGCGGCGAGAGCGCGGAACGTGTCACTCCCGATCAAGCGGTCTCCACGCTCGATCAGCGCCTCATACTCGCGAAACCCCATCCACCGGTTCAACACCAGCCCCCCGCCGATCAGAAACGGAGCGCTGACAACGACGCCGGCCAAGATGTATTTCTTCATGATACCGTACGAGCATTCTAACCGGATCGCATGCCGCGTTTCAACGGATTTCCACGAGGCCCAGGGCTGCGGCGAAGTCGAGGCGCCGACTCGGGCGAGGCCGTTCCGTACGAAACCGCAGATGGCGCAGATTTTCGCGCAGATTACGCAGATTCTTCCAGCATTCGACCGACGAGCAACTTGCTCCTCACTCCCGCCTGACTTACAAAACGATCCACGCGGCGATAGAATTTGGTCTTGTTCAGGCGTAGTATATGGAGAAATAGTACGAGAATCCGGCGGGGAGCTGGATCTCGGCCCCGCCAGTTCAGCACAGGGAGCTCAATGCTGCACACGCCGCGGACTGATCGCCGAGAGCTGGCTCTACCTCTACTCTTGGAGGAATCCATTCTACAAGTCGCCGTCTTCCTCTCCTACCTCATCTCCGCCCAGTTCGGTCTTGATCCGGTGTTTGCCCGGATGAACGTCTCTCCCGTCTGGCCCGCATCCGGAATCGCACTCTCAGCCATCCTCCTCTTCGGTTATCGCGTTTGGCCTGCGATCCTGGCCGCTGCCTTCGTTGCGAATTTCACGACCGGCCTCCCCCCCCTGATCGCGATCGGCATCGCTGTCGGCAATACGCTCGAGTGCCTCCTCGGCGCTTTTCTCCTGAGAGGTCCCTCGTTCCACAACTCCCTGGACAGTCTTCACCATGTCTTCCGATTTCTCTTCCTGTCCGCCGGACTGAGTACGGCTCTGGGCGCGACCGCAGGGGTAGCCACTCTGTGCCTGACTGGAGTTGCCCAATGGGGTCAGTCCGCCACGCTCTGGAAGACGTGGTGGCTCGGGGATGCGACCGGCGACCTCTTCATCGTGCCCCTCGTCCTGGCCTGGAAGGATCGGAGCCCCTGGCATAAGAGGTCAATCCTCGAAATCACGCTGTTTTTCGTCCTGCTCGTTGTCGCCGGGCGATTCATTTTCTTCTACACGAGCTACCCGATCGCGCATCTCATTTTCCCGTTCCTCATCTGGGCGGCCTTCCGCTTCGGCAATCGCGGAGTGACGGCGGCGCTCCTGGTGCTGTCCGCCATTGCGATCTGGGGCACGGTGATGGGGCATGGCCCGTTCAGCAGGGAAAGCACGCATGATTCACTGCTCCTGTTGCAGACGTTTCTGGCTGCATGGGCGATCACCGGGCTGGTGATGGCGGCGGCGGTGCACGAGCGCAGGCGGGCCGAGCGTGGTCTGGAGGAGAGGGTCGAGTCGCGAACGCAGGAGCTCAGAGAGAGCGAGGGACGCTTCCGCGATCTGATCGAGGCCACGATGGAGGGCATTGCGATTCTCGATGAACGCCAGCTGCTCGACGCGAATCGTTCGTTCGCCAGGCTCTTCCGGTACGACCTCCGTGAGGTCATGGGGAAGGATTTTTTCGAGCTCGTCTCGAAGGAAACGCATGGAACGGTCGTCGAGAAGACACGCGAGGAGACGGCACAACCCTACGAGCTGGTGGGACTCAGGAAGGACGGCACCACGTTCCCCATGGAAGTCGTCGGGAAGCGGTGCACATACCGAGGAAGGCCTGCCCGCGTGAAGGCGGTTCATGACGTCACGGAGCGGAAGAGGACCGAGCGGATGAAGGACCACCTGATCTCGGTCGTGAGTCACGAGCTCAGGGCGCCGCTGACCTCTGTCCTTGGCGCGCTGGGAACACTACCTTCACACCTGACCGGGAGATTGACTTCCGATGCAGACGCGCTCATCCACATCGCTCAGCGGAACAGCCAGCGGCTGCTCCGACTGATCGACCGGATCCTGGACTTGGAGAGGATCGGATCCGGCAAGCTGAGCCTGGATCTCCACGGACTCGAGCTCGGGCCCCTCGTCGAACAGGCCATTGACATGAACCGACCCTACGCCGAAGGGTTGGGAGTCCGGATCGAGCTCCAGGATGCGGTGTCCACGGCCAAAGTCAACGTCGACGCCGATGCGTTCATTCAGGTTCTCACCAATCTCCTTACGAACGCTGCAAAATTCTCCCCGATCGGTGGGACGATCACGATCGCCGTCGCCGCGAGGGAAGGCGGTGTCAGGATCTCAGTTATCGATCGAGGATCTGGGATCCCCGAGGATTTTCGCACGAGTGTCTTTCAGCGCTTCGCCCGCGCTGACGCGCCCGGGCGGGAGGAGCAGCGGGGAAGCGGACTCGGGCTGAGTATCAGCAAAGAGATCGTCGAAGCGCTCGGCGGTACGATCGCCTTCGAATCAAAGGAAGGCATCGGGACTGAATTCTATTTTGACCTGCCCCTCTGCCCCGAAGTCGGGGAGAGCCCGGGGCACCCGGACCAGAACGTGCCCGAGCCGCGCAAAAGCGAGAAAGCGTGAGCGCAGCGGGATGACCGGTGAGTCCCCTACGTGCCAAACCACAGATTTCACTGATTTCGCAGATGGATCCGGACGCGCCGTGTGCCGGGCGGCCGAGTGCTGAAGAGCTGTTGTGGCCTCCCGTCATCTGCGTCATCCGCGTAGAAACCTGTGCACTCCGCGGTTGTCTCCCAATGGACTCGCGCGGGTTGTCTCACATGACTTCGAGGTTCCTGGCGGCGGCAAGGCTACGGCGAAGTCCCGGAAACCGCAGATTTCACAGATTGACTCGCAGATGTCGCCGATTGCCTCGCGCCGACCCGAGAGTGAGGAGCAAGTTGCTCGTCGGTCGAATGCTGGAAGAATCTGCGTAATCTGCGCGGAAATCTGCGCCATCTGCGGTTTCGCACGGAACGGCCTCGCCC